>NZ_WIVG01000099.1 GCF_016758115.1 Lactococcus garvieae | reverse complement strand
GCGGTACGGGTGTAGGTCACGGTTTGGACCTCTTGTTTGAGAACCTTACCTGTCTTCTTGTCTACATAGTTGATGGTACGGGTGATGGTCTTCGAAAGTGAAGACTTGTCGGTACCTTCTGGCCACTTTGGTCCATCTGGGTGATTTGGGTCAATTGGACTGCCTGGGGTGCCCGGGTGTTCTGGAGTTACAGAAGTGGTTTCATGCTCATAATAAACATTGACCTCAGACGAGTCTGTATCTGGAGTGACTGTCACCTTATCCACCTCACTCACAGAAGGTGAACCGTAGCCTTGCGCACTGTAGTCTGGAGAAACAAGTTTGTCCCAGACATCAGAAGTCGTAGTCCATGAAGCCGCATCTTCTGTTGTGTCTACTTTTCCGTCACCATTGGTGTCATAGCCAAGCAGTTCACCTGTTACTTTGTCCACAACAGCGGTACGGGTGTAGGTCACGGTTTGGACCTCTTGTTTGAGAACCTTACCTGTCTTCTTGTCTACATAGTTGATGGTACGGGTGATGGTCTTCGAAAGTGAAGACTTGTCGGTACCTTCTGGCCACTTTGGTCCATCTGGGTGATTTGGGTCAATTGGACTGCCTGGGGTGCCCGGGTGTTCTGGAGTTACAGAAGTGGTTTCATGCTCATAATAAACATTGACCTCAGACGAGTCTGTATCTGGAGTGACTGTCACCTTATCCACCTCACTCACAGAAGGTGAACCGTAGCCTTGCGCACTGTAGTCTGGAGAAACAAGTTTGTCCCAGACATCAGAAGTCGTAGTCCATGAAGCCGCATCTTCTGTTGTGTCTACTTTTCCGTCACCATTGGTGTCATAGCCAAGCAGTTCACCTGTTACTTTGTCCACAACAGCGGTACGGGTGTAGGTCACGGTTTGGACTTCTTGTTTGAGGACCTTGCCTGTGGTCTTGTCCACATAGTTAATGGTCCGCGTGATGGTCTTCGAAAGGGAAGACTTGTCAGTACCTTCTGGCCACTTCGGTCCCTCTGGGTGATTAGGGTCAATTGGACTACCCGGTGTGCCCGGTTGTTCTGGAGTGATAGATGTAGTTTCATGCTCATAATAAACATTAACTTCTGTACTCTTACTGTCTGGAGTGACAGTTTCTTTAGCCACTTCAGCCACAGAAGGTGAACCGTAGCCTTGCGTACTGTAGTCTGGAGAAACAACCTTATCCCATGAATCAGAAGTTGTAGTCCATGAAGCTCCATCTTCTGTTGTGTCCACTTTGCCATCCCCATTGGTGTCATAGCC
>NZ_WIVG01000098.1 GCF_016758115.1 Lactococcus garvieae | reverse complement strand
TGAAAAGAACCAAGTAAAATAGACACTGTAAAAAACTTACAGTACAATCTATTTTAGGAGGTTCTTTTTGCATGGCTAAAAAAGGAAGTAAATTCAAGAAATATAGCCTTGAATTCAAATTACAAGTGGTTCAAGACTATTTGAGTAATAAATATGGTGGAGTAGATGCTATTACAAAAAAGCATGGTTTAAAATCATCCAGACAAGTGAGAGATTGGTTGAAACTTTATGAGGAAAACCCAGCTCTTCTTGGCAAGATAAGCGAGGAAAGAAATCTACAGGTCGTCCTAAAAGCTTCAAACTTGACGAGATGACTCTTGAAGAACAAAATGAATATTTGCGCATGGAGAATGATATCCTAAAAAAATACCAAGCGCTCCTCAAAACACTGAGCGAGCGCTGAAATTCCGTATTATTGATGAGCTCAGAGACAAATATGGCGTAAGTTTCCTCTGTTCTTATTTCCAACTCTCTCGCAGCGGTTTCTACGCCTGGGTAAGCAAGGGGAAACCTTTATATAAAGCTTTTAAAGAAGATATCGCGCAGCTCATTCAAGAAATTTTTGAAGTACATGAGAAAGGCTATCGTTACATTACCATGCAATTAAAACGCCTTTATGGTGTCGTTCTCAATCCTAAAACAGTCCTTCGTTACATGCAAATTCTTGGCTTAAAATCTCCCATTCGCAAGAAACGTTTTACTTCTTGCACAAAACGGGAAAGAAATGAAAAAGCAAGAGTCGTTATGCCCAACGCCCTTGCTCAAAACTTTGTCGCCACACGACCCAACCAGAAGTTAGTCACGGACGTCAGCTATATTTATCATAAAAGTGGTCGATGCTTCCTTAGCGTCATTAAAGACCTTTATGATAACTCTATTTTAGCATATAGGATTTCTCCTTTCAATGACAATAGGTTAGTCTTTGATAACTTAGACTTGGTTTTTAATGCACAGTGGGATACAGACCTTCCCTGTACTTTGCACTCTGACCAAGGCTTTCAGTATACCAACCGCACCTATATTAAGAAATTGTATAGGCATAATGTCATAACTTCACATTCTCGTAAAGGGAATTGTTATGACAACGCACCTTGCGAGAATTTCTTTTCACATCTCAAGAGTGAATCTTTGGAACTTCATGTGCCTGAAAACGAGCAGGCTCTTCGACAAGAAGTGGATGATTTCATCTTTTGGTACAATTATGACCGTCCACAAGAAAAATTAAAAGGCATGACACCAATGGAATATCGGAGTGCATACCTTATTGAACATCATAACTAAGTAGGTTTTTCTACTTGTCTATTTTTATTGGGGCTTGACATT
>NZ_WIVG01000097.1 GCF_016758115.1 Lactococcus garvieae | reverse complement strand
GTTGCTTAATATTTATGAAATGTTATCATAATGTTTTGTTATGCTAATGACTTTATCAGAAATTTATTTGTTCCTCTTCTAAGTTTTTACATTTTCAATCATCGGTCAGCTTATTGGGAAAGATATAAAAAAGTCCCTTAAATGCTGTATTTTGTAAAGATTGGGCCTGCTTTTGAAGTTTCATCTTGAATTTTTCTGTTCCTGCATCTGAGATAAGAAATTATTTTTCACCTCCAAAGTTTATAGTATCGGGCTACTTTTGGATGGAACTCCTGGGCTTTCCGATACTGTTCAACAAAAAAAGGACTTCACAAATAGTGATAGCCCTGAATGTTCAATCTTAATTAAGCACTCTAGGAATCAAAAATCTTTTTCAATCCCCTAGTTGTAAACTACCCAGCTTCCCGCAGGGAGTTGACTTGCCATTTCGATTTGCTCAGCAAGTGTCATGCCAGCATATTCACCGTGACCTAACAGTTGGAAACAGCCATAGGCGCCTGAACTTGCATTTGCAACATCTACACGGCCATTGGACTCATGCTCGATGATATAGGCCCATTCACTTGCAGAATAGCCTGCTGCATTTGCAGTGTTAGCAACCATATGATTGGCAAGAGATTCTATATCTACCTGACCAGAGGTTTGACTTAAGTCAAGTTCAGATACAGACTGTGCTACTTTAGATTTAGCAGGTTGTTTTTCAACTTTTTTGGCAACTGCAGGTGCTTTTGGAGCTTTTCCTAACAAAATGTTATTAACTTCTGTCTGTACAGCTTCAAAGTCAAAACCTTTACGTGTAAGCAAATCGACACGTTCTTGTCCTGTACCATAGTTACCGTTAATAACTTCTAATGCCACATCATGTGTAGATTGTTTTGGCATGTCCGCATGAACCATACCAGTACTATTAAACATAAATGAAGCAATGATACCAGTTGAAAGAGCAACTTTACTGAATTTCATTTAGACCTTTCGATTTCGCCACTAAGAATATTCCATAGAGTGCTGTTCAATCGTGAACCTCCGTATATACCCTATCATCATGGTTACTTCCCATACACATCATAAAGTCTTGAACGCTTGTGTAGGATTACCGTAAGCAGTTTAACGTCATTGCACGCTATGGACGTGTATCTTAAAGAAAATTCAAATTTCTGTCTGCCGCGAATTTACAAAAATAAAAATCCTCTCAATTTAAGTTACATTATTCAAATAGATGATGTTAAATTTTTATGTTTAAATTTATTTCACTCACGAGGGCTTATTATATGACCTTTTCCTTAAACTTAAAAAATATTTTTTCAAAAAAAAATTGAAACTATTTATAAAGGCTCTGTCAACTCTGCGGTGGTACTCGCTAAAAAATG
>NZ_WIVG01000096.1 GCF_016758115.1 Lactococcus garvieae | reverse complement strand
CAAGGTTCGACTCCTTGTGCTTGTTTAAAAATAAAAAAAGTAAGTTGTAGGAAAATTAACTTACTGCAGAAAGGGAGATAGCATTTGTAATAATTTTACGGTTAATATTATAAGCTTGTATTTTATTTATGATAACGAACAATAAAATAAGAATAATGTATTTGTGCACTGCGTTTGCAGTATGGAGAGCTAATTTTGACAAAGAAACAGCTATTTTGGTTGTGATACTTGATATAGCGTTCTTTTTTTCTTTCTATTTGGTAGACATTTTTGGTAATAAGGAAAGGGTGTATCGGGCAAATTTAGAACTTAAGAGAAAATTGGGTCTTCCTAAGAAAATAGAGAAAGTTGATTTGTGGTATTTATTCGTCTTTTTAAACTTTTTGTTTATTTTTCATACCGTGTGGCCATAAGAATAACTCCTAGTATGAAATTAAAATAAAGGGCGAAAATTCTGAAATCAATATTAGATAATAAGGAAATATCATTTAATTTGAGAATGATATTCCAAATAAGTAACATAATATGGCAGATAACAAAGGAGATGGTAGATTTTTGAAAAATAGATTTTAAATTATCATTGAGTATAAATAGCGATAGGATAACTGATAAAAAAGATAAGAAATATACTCCGAATATAAATTGATAGACAGTAGGTAGTGATAAACCTGTAAAATTAAGATTTGAAAAATAAATTTCTATGCTTTTTGGAAGAAAACGATATAGAAATATAATAAAGTTTTTGAATCCTTCTTTTGTTAAGGGGAAAAAGGTAAATAGAAGTGAGAGCGTTAATAAGTAATTAATTTCTATAAATTTTTTGAGATTAATTCAGTAAGTTTATTGAAATTATCCATAATGTATTTATCATATCATGAAGAAAAACGAGGATAAAAAATGACATGTAAGTTATGTGGTCTAGAACTTCCAAAAGAAGATGTTATTCCAGATCAAAAATATCAAATTTGTGATGAATGTGAGGTCAAGTTAGAATATGGAAATTAAAAAAGAAGTTGTCTTGTGCGAAAAATGTCATAAAGGTACTGCTCTCGCAACTATAGAACATCAATTATTGTGTAAAAAATGTTATGAGGTACTTAAAGAATGCGCCTAAAAGATATTCAGCCCGTAAGCCCAGAAGATTTTGTTGTATTTGAAGATGGCACAGCTTATAGCTATTTTATAGATAGGGGTATAGCGCGTAGAAATGCGCAAGAAGTTGAAGACTTTCCAAAGTTCTATACGGCAGAACAAATGCAAGCCTATGCGAGAATTGAACGTGATTATATTTTTGTTATTGATGGAGAAATTAGCACGAAAAGCTATGCAAAAAAGAGATTTACAGGTATTGTCGCAGTTGACGTCTATGGAGACACATACAGGGTAGTAAATCATGTAAACAAAGGTAAGAAGTGGGTTTTACAGGAGGGAGATTAAATATGCTAAAAGTA
>NZ_WIVG01000095.1 GCF_016758115.1 Lactococcus garvieae | reverse complement strand
TGATATGACCCCCAGAAGTTAGACTAGAAAAATCTAACTTTTGGAGGTCTTTTCTTATGAAAAAGTATTCTTTTGAATTCAAACTTAAGGTTGTGAATGATTATCTCTCAGGAGTGGGAGGCTATACATTTCTAAGAGATAAATATGGACTGTCTAACCATGAAGTAGCTCTTAGATGGGTTAATGCTTATAAAAAATTTGGAGAAGAGGGGTTAAAACGCAACCCTCACAATACTGTTTATGATTCCAATTTTAAACGCAATGCGGTAAACTTATACTTAACAAGTGAAATGTCTTATCGCGAAGTTGCCAAACAATTAAACATGAGTAATTGTACAGTGATTGTTCGTTGGGTTAAAGAGTACCGTCAAGAGAGGGAATTTGCTTTTATTTCAAAGCCTCGTGGAAGACCTAGAAAAGAGAATGAATTGTCAAAGCCTAAATCTAAGAAGACTAAGAAATCAAAAGAGGAGCATTCAGAGCTTGAGAGACAACTCGCGGAAGCTCAAGAAGAGAATCTTTACCTACGTGCTGAGTTAGAGTATTTAAAAGGCTTGAGGGGACTTCGAATGGAACAACAAATGCGGGAAAATCCCGACTTGTTCAAAGCCTCCAAAGACAATTCCAGTTCCCTCTTGAACTCCTCCTCAGAGTTGCTAGACTAGCTCGGAGTACTTATTTCTATTGGCTTAAACGCTTCGAACGTCCCAATAAGGACGAAGACATTGAGCAAGCTATGCTGGAAATTCGCAAAGAACATAAGAATGCAGGTTATCGTCCAATGGTACAGTTGCTTAAAGACAAAGGCTTTCATGTCAACCATAAGAAAGTACAACGCTTGATGAAAAAACTGGAACTACGTGTGACTTCTTTTGGGCGCAAATCCCGCAAGTACAATTCTTACAAGGGAAAAGTGGGCAAGACTGCTAAAAATAAGTTGAATAGACGCTTTCATACCCGTATTCCTCACCAGAAAATAACGACAGATACGACAGAGTTTAAATATTACGATAAGGGCGTTCAGAAGAAGGCTTATCTTAATCCTTTCTTGGACTTGTTTAACAACGAAATTGTGAGCTTTGAAGTCTCTAAGCAGCCAACTTATCATGCGATTTCAAGTGCGCTCACGCAGGCACTTGAAGTGACTTCTGACTGCCCTTATCGCCGAACTTTTCACTCTGATCAAGGCTGGGCTTACCAGACTAAAAGCTATGTTCACACGCTCAATGAACATCGAATTTTCCAGTCGATGAGTCGCAAGGGAAATTGTCTTGATAACTCTGTTATGGAGAACTTCTTTGGCCTTTTGAAGCAGGAAATCTACTATGGAAAGGTCTTTCACTCTTATCAAGAACTGAACACCGCTATTACGAAGTGGATTCAATACTACAACACCAAACGAATTAAGAAGAAATTGAATTGGTTAGCACCTGCTCAATTTCGGCTTGCTTATCAAAAATAAAATACAAAAAAAA
>NZ_WIVG01000094.1 GCF_016758115.1 Lactococcus garvieae | reverse complement strand
ACCTTAACCCTTGATAATGAGTTGAAACTCCTTGATTATGAGCTGAATGGTTCTTATTCTAAGGCGAAGGACCTACTGAGTAAGTCTAAAGACCATGTCCAAGCCGCCAAAGATTGGTCGCTCTACTATGAGGGGGTGAGTCTATCGGATGGACAGAGCAAGATAGAAATGATTTCCCAGCTGGCTAACCAGTGGTATGCCTATTTTAACGGGGTTGCCTCATCAGGTGGGGATATAAAATTACTTAATGAAGTCTTAGGCAAGAAGGTAGGTTCTGGGCAGTGTTATGCCTTGTCCGATTACTATGTACATTCTATCAGTGGCTTTCATCTTCAAGGCTTGTGTGCTTTTAATATTGGCTTAGATAATTTCAGCAGTTTCACTTCTCATGGTTGGAAAGTTATCATGAAGCCCAAAGCCAGCGATCTTGTGGCAGGTGCTGTAATTAATTGGGGCTTCGGATCTGTGGCAGGTTCAGCCAGTGAGAATCCCTATGGACATACAGGGGTTATCAGTAGTGTGAAAGGTAATAGTTTTAGCACTTATGAACAAAATGTGGGTGGTGTACAAATTGTGCAGAAAATGAACCGCACATGGGACAGCAGTATTACAAGTATTGCCATACCGCCTAAAAAGTAAAGGTGTTCTTTAGAAGCATGAGGAGTTGGAAAGGAGGGGAAAGAAATTTTAAAAAATGTTATACTAAGCCTAATACTATTCATGTTATTTGGAAGCTTTGTTGTGATAAGTTTTAGTGGGGTAATAACAGCTATTAAAGTTGGTTGGGAAATGCCTTCAAAAAACAAGATTAATCGTAGAATAATACTTGCATTATTGTTACAAGTATTAGCAATGGTTCTTTACTTCTTCATTAATTATGGGTACTCTTTAATATCAAATGGAAACTTCATTACTGCCAGCATGATAGATGCTTTTTCACATGTGTTTTATTATCAATTTAGAGCTAGTCCAGTGTTTAATACTGTTGTAGAAACTCTTTTTCCTATTGTTATGGTGGGGATATTTCTTGTACTCATATCAAGAGGCATCACTTCGGGCGATACTTCGAAATACGGTTTTGTAATTGATAAAGAAAAGCAGAGAGTGGTTATGAATACTGAAGAAAAGGAGACAAAGGTATGGCTTCCTTTGTCTCTATTCCAATCATTATTTATTTTTGGTTTTCTCATGCTCACTTCTATTCAGCTTTGCCTGTTTGATAAAGTTGTTTATCCTGCAATGCTTCCAAAACTTGTAGGAGTTGTGACAATTATAACAGTGTTGTCTACATTGTTATATAGTATTATTATCTTTATTCAGTTTAAGGATGTTGCGGAGTTGGCTGCTCTTCAAAATTTGATGGAAGACTCTGATTATCTTGAAGTTCGTAAAGTAATGGAAGCGACTATAAAAAATAATGGGCTACAGCTTGAAGGAAGTGAGTTCTTTCTTGAATTAAATGAATATATTGAACTAGGGGTGATTAAATTCCTTCCTGAAGTAAAGGCAGAAAAAATCGAATTAGATAAAATGTATAAGTTAGAGATTCCTAGACATATTCGAAGAAAATATGAAAGGGAAATTCTTTCTAGAAACTAGGAGCATTAGCATGAAGCTGGTGTTTTTTTTTT
>NZ_WIVG01000093.1 GCF_016758115.1 Lactococcus garvieae | reverse complement strand
TCGTTTTCTAAAATCCAATTTAATATCTACCGCCTTATCAAACAGAAGAGATATTTCACTCGTTATTTTATGTATCATTTTTTTCCTTTCTTGATGTTATATTTTCCGGAATTTTCACTTAGAAAAAGTGTTAATCTTAAAGCGACACCTCCAAACACAGACACAATAAGCACTCCAACAATCGGATACATCTGCGCTAATGCACAAAAAAGAGAAACAAAAACAAAAAACACAAGGCAAATCAAACTACAACAAATAAGTCGAAGACTTTCTTTTAAAATTTTCATATCTTTTACCTCCCACCACTGCCTCTAGGGCAAGGCTTTTTTGTTATAATGTAAACATGAGTCATTTCAAAGATGTATCCACATTAATATTTAAAAATTATCCTGAAGTTAACTTCATTCTTTGGTTTGCGGTAGCCACCAGTACTCTCTTTCCAAATTATTTTCTAAATTTTATGAACGTACTTTTTCTACTTTCACCTAAATTTCTTCAAAATTATTTTCTAAATATACATATCCCAAATAATCTGTTTCATGACCTATATTTATCCTTAACATCAATATTTATGTTGTCTTTCCTCTTATATTTTTTCGGTGATATTATTCGAATATATTTATCTGGCTTATTCTTTAAAGATATTTCACAAGAGAGCAATATGACAGCTTTCTTTGAAAAATTTATTATTTTGTTATCTCTAAGCTTACTTGGATTACATATTTTAAATGTTATAATTAATATTTATCCTCGTCCAAATTTTATTACATTATTTGGAATAGAAGAGTTTCCGTTAATTATTGGAAAAACTTGTTCTTGGGTATTTGGTTTCTATGCAAGTCAACTTAACTCAGCGGGGGGATAGCCAAACAAAAATTAGTAAATATAAGTGGGTTAGTTAAAAAAACAAGTAACTCACTTGCTTCACTTTCCGACTTTATATATGTTTTACTAACTACTAAAAAAATAATAGTCAACCAAACAATATTAAAGATTCCCAAAGAAAGTAATCCCGTGATAAAATCAAATCTTTTTCCAAAAAATAAAAATAAACTATAAACAATATATGAAAAAGCAAGAACAATCACTCTTGCTCTATGCTTTTTAAATAAAAAGTGTTTCATCACTCACCTGCTTTACGGTTAAATCATTTTAATCTTTTTGGTCTTTCTTAAAGACAGCCTTAATTTTATCCCATTGCGCAAGCACAAGACCTACCAACAAGAAGCCAAAACCTGCCATGCCCCACAAGGCGATTTTCTCCCCTGTTTGAGGAAGAAGACCCTTAGGACTTGGAGGAGTTGGTTTTTTCACTGTAAAGCTTTCTTTTTCATCATCCTTATTGTGATGAGAAATAAGTGGTTTTTCCTTGTCTTTTGGTTTTTGACCGTGCCATGCGTCCTCATAGAAAGTTATCTTGTGGCCTGCATATTTTGTCGCATCCACTTTGACGGGCACTTCCACAACTCCTTTTGTATCTGTCGCCTTAAAGGTCAAAGTTCCGTCCACATCAATAACCTTCTTCAAGTCATGGTCGTAGGCTTGACTGATTTTAACGGTATAAGTATCCCCTTTGACTAAGCCTTCATAGAAGAACTTATCTTTAACCACAGTGCTTGTCGGACTTATTTCTTTGTCCTGCACTTCTGTGTGTCCATCAGCTTTAGCCACCTTAACAGATTGAGAAGGGTTATTCTTGTAGTCGTTTTCCTCAACAACCTTGTTTCCTTTCTCATCTGTGACAAGTTCAGTAACCGTGTACTCCTTGTCTTGGTCTTTCAAGGTATGAATAACTGGGAAATCCAACTGCACAGAAGCACTGCCATTTGTATCGGTCTTAAACTTCTTCTCCGCAATGATAGCTTTGCCTTTTTCATCCTTGACTTCTTGACCTGTACCTTTGTACACGACTTTACCTTTAAGGTTGAACTCCTGAGAAGCAGGCAAATTAGACATTTGAGCCAT
>NZ_WIVG01000092.1 GCF_016758115.1 Lactococcus garvieae | reverse complement strand
GAGAATCAAGGGGGTGGGAATCATTTGATTATTCGGAATGACTCATTGAGAGGTCATCTTCCTGCAGCACAAGAAACAGTTCTTACAAACTGGTATGCTGGTCTTGACTCAGCAGTTCAAAGTATGGCTCAACCTGTAGCAAATGTATTTACAACTGCCTATGTGAGACCTTATGATCTTGATTGGAGTGATCCAGCAAGATGGCAAATACTTAATCTGGATGCTTTCCCTGATATTGCAGCAGATATTAGTACAGCTGTTTCAACGGGAACCCCTCGGGCTTTCGCACTTTCCATGGCGGACATTGTGCGACTATCTGGTGCAGGACTTGCTTTTACAAGTAATGAAAATCGTGCAGGCATAGGTTCTAGCTGGTGGTTCCTACGTACTCGTTCTTCTGAAACAGGGAGTGGTATTTGGAGAGTCGGTTCTGGCGGAGGTTTAGGCGCTTGGTCAAGTCAACATCCGAGTTTGGATACTGGTGGAGTTCGGCCTGCTCTCATAGTTAGACAGTAATGCTAAAAAAAAAAGAGGCATATTATAGCCTATAAATGAAAAAGAAAAAATCCCACCAATCTGATGGGATTTTTGAGTTGCCTTTATTTCAAACTGTTGGCTTCCATGATTTCGTCAATGAAACCATAGTCCAGTGTTTCTTGAGCAGTCATCCAGTTGTCGCGTTCTGCATCTGCGTGAACTTTTTCTACAGATTGACCAGAGTTTTCGGCCAAGATTTTTTCCAAAGTGTGACGGGTTTTGAGCAAGTGCTCAGCAGCGATCGCCATATCTGTTTGCTGTGTACCACCACCAGTACCGCCCATAGGTTGGTGAATCATGTATTCTGCGTGTGGCAACATGAAGCGTTTACCTTTTGTACCGCTAGAAGCGATGATTGTCCCCATAGATGCAGCGATACCCATAACGATGGTTTGCACGTCAGACTTGATGAAGTTCATAGTATCAACGATAGCAAGACCAGCAGAAACAGAACCACCAGGTGTATTAATGTAGAGGTAAATATCCTTTGTACTGTCTTGAGCATCCAAGAAGAGAAGTTGCGCAATGATGGAGTTTGCCATACCATCCTCAACGGGTCCAGTCAACATAATGATGCGATCTTTCAACAAACGACTGTAAATGTCATAGGCACGTTCGCCACGGCTTGATTGTTCAATAACAGTAGGCACTAAATATCCCATAGATAAGTCTCCTTTTTCAATGTTTTATTCTATTATAAATTAAAGGTCAAAAAAGGTCAAAAAATAAGCACGTTTGACATGAAAGAATGTCCGGCTATAATAAGAACAGGAGGAAAAATGATGAAAATTGAACACATAGGTATCTGGGTAAGGGACTTGGAAACAATGAAGGCGTTTTACGAAAAATATTTTTCAGCAAAGGCGGGGAAGAGGTATCATAATCCCAAAACAGGTTTTACTTCCTACTTTATGAGCTTTGCAGAAGGGGCCCGCATAGAACTCATGCACCGAGCAGATACACAAGAGGTTTTCCCTGAAGGCCTGGGCTTTGCTCATCTTGCAATACATGTTGGCAATGAACAAGAAGTGAACCAAAGTGCTCAGCGGTTTTCAGAAAATGGTTATGAAATTTTATCAGGTCCTAGAAGGACAGGAGACGGTTATTATGAGGCTGTAGTCCTTGATCCCGAGGGCAATAAAATCGAAATTACAGCTTAGGCTTAAAATTTTTTAAAGAAATAAGTTTTAAAAAATTAGTCATTTTGCTATAATAATAGTATGAATTCAGAACTTATTATTTCTATGCTTGTTGCTATGATTGCAGGAGCTTGGCTTTTTATTGCAGGGATGTATATTTACAAACGATATGATGAAAACCGCTATAAAAAGCGCTTGGCTATCGAGAAACTTTTACGCGAGATTGAGGTTCGTAATACTTTAAACCAAAAGATTATTGAAATTCTAAACCGCCCCATCATTGGAGATGACGAAGCTATTGTAAATCCTCAGAGTGATGTAAAAGTTCCTTTTTATGACTATAATTTTTTGAAAAATTACACTTCTATGTATAATTTGTACATTCCAGCTTATTTCTTGAGTACTTTTTTCAAGAATCTTTCTCAGCACTTGGCTGTTTTCGAAGACGAACAAGATTTGAAAAATGGAGGCTATATTTTCAAGGAAGCTCGTCCAATTTTCGAGAACTTTTCTGTTCAAATTACAGAGGATATTGAGGCCAAGAAAAAGGAACTAGAGAACGCAAAAAACATTTACCCATCCATGCTGAAACGCCAGCATTACAACATTTAAATACTTTCTAAAAATCTGTCCAATAGGATAGATTTTTTTGGTTCTGTATAATCTGTGGTGGTAGATTAAAATCT
>NZ_WIVG01000091.1 GCF_016758115.1 Lactococcus garvieae | reverse complement strand
AAAATTTATGAAATTTACAAAAAAACATTGGATTATAGCAGGTATTGCCTGTCTCGTTTTAGCAGGAGGAAGTGCTGCACTTGTTGCAAATCATCAAGCACAAGTAAAAGCAGAAAAGACAGCTCAGGAAGCCAAACGAACCTACGATAAACTTCTTTCCTCTGCCAAAGAGGCGACAGAAAAAGCAGAAACTTTCAAAGCTGAAACAGATGTTAAAACAGCTCAAGAAGCCATTAAAAAGCTAAAGGCTAAAGACCAAAAGAACTTGAGTACTCGTGTTGAGACAGTAGGTAAGAATTGGAGCTTGTATCATCAGGCAGATAAGGCTGTAAGTGCTGCGGAGAAGTCCAAAACAGACAAAACAATTAAGACAGCTCAGGATTTGGTCAATGCATTAAAAGATGCAATGACAAAGTCTAAACAAGCAGAACTACAAAAGCGTTTAGACAAGGTTAAAACAGAACTAAAGTCTAAAAAAGCTAAAGAAGATGCAAAGGCTAAAGATCAAACAGCACAAGCTCAAGCGGACCATTCAGCACAGCCTGCGAATGACACGCAAGCAGCACAAGCAGAAACTCCTGCGTCAGGAACAAGTCCAGAATATGGACAATATACCCCAGCGCCCGCAACACCAAGTTATACAGCCCCTGCGACAAGTGGAGGGAGTGCAGTTGCCCCAGCACAGCCAAGTGCCAACACAGGCAACCCTGCGCCTAATAACGGAGCTTCTTCTAATACCAGTGGAGGTAGTCTTACACCACCATCTGCCCAAAGCTTTACAGGCTGGGTAAGAAATAAAGCGGGGCAGATTGTTTGGTCTCAAGGTGGTTTTACTTCTTTAGCTGAAGCAGGAAGTGCGGCAACTGCATGGTGTAATGCTAACGCTACAAGTGGTGGATGGTCTTCAGGCGCATATTAATGAATAAGTGTTCAATGATTGTTTTTTTAATAAAACAGTCATTTTTTTATATTTTGTCCTCAATCAAGACGTGAAAAGGATTGTAGGAAGGAGGGAGAAGGATGGAGTAGAAAAAAAGAAGAGTGAAAAAGCCAAGAAGCCAAATCANAGAAAAAAAGAAGAGTGAAAAAGCCAAGAAGCCAAATCATGGCTTTTTATTTTGCGCAAAATAAAAAAAGATAGGAGTAAATACAGATGTCAAAATTTCAGAAGAAAAAGTTGGAAAAAGCACTGACAGAAAACAAACAGACAGGTTTTCGTTGCCATAAAAAAGGCAAGCACTTTGTGACAAGTGCCTTGTTTGTTTCTGTTGTGAGTGGGGCTCTTGTGGGACTTGTACAAGCAGATGTCTTGAATGCCAACCACTCTCCCTCGGTTTCATTGCCAGAAAAAGGTGGTGTAAATTATAAGTTCACAGGAACAGGGACGGTCAAATGGTCGAACGGGCATGACACTTCCGCAAATTTCATGCAAGTGAACGGTGTCACCACATTTTGTTTGGAGCCTTTCACAGATGTCTTTAATGGAGCTTTGGCGACACGTGCCGGCCAAAATGAAGCTGTCTATAACTTATGGCAGTCAATGTCGGAGTACCAACGCAATTTAGTGAACAATATTGTTTATATTGGAGAGGTTAATAATGCGGAGTCAGACCCTAACATTAACCTTGCGACACAGTTTGCCATGTGGCTCGTTGAAGCAGGTCAGAATGAAGTTTCAGGGTTACTTCCAAAAGTTTCAGAAGTGGACACTTCAAAACTGAATAACGTTGTGGGTGGACATAAAATTACAGGATTATCGTCTACTGGAGCGGATATTAGTGAAGTAGTAAAATATGCGACGACTATCCTTAAACAAGCTGCCGCAAGTTCTAAAAGTCCAGACTTTAACCCCAACCCTTTAACGGTTCTGGCAGGCTCAAGTGCCACAGCTACAGATAAGGCAGGAGTTCTTGCGGGAGGTGCTGGAGGTTACGGTACACCATTTAATAAAATATTGGCGTCTGAAGGGCTAAGTGCCCAACGTAAAGGCAACAGTCTTGAAGTTTCAGCCACTCCAAAGGCAATTGGAACAAAAGGAGTTATTGATGTTTGGAATAATAGAAAAGATTTTAATCTTTCTTATATCTATGGCACTATTAACCCTAATGGCACTGTAGGACAAACTCTATTTGCCACAACTGATCCATCTAATCTCAAAGGCGAATTAAAAGTCAAAACAATTGGTTTGGGTGAAGCCACACTGCTTAAGCAAGATGCCGATACAGGTAAAGCAGAAGCTCAAGGGGCGGCTCATTTGGAAAACTCAGAGTGGGGGCTTTTCTATAAATCCAACAATCAACCGGTGACGTGGAAAGACGGCAATGAAGGCTATCCTATTACTGCAGTCGCAGGAGAAAAAGTCGCAGGTGATAATATTGTCCTTCGTATGACAGATGTTTCCAAAGGAGTGAAACTTAAAAACCTGAATTATCCGGATAAGGTTTACTGGCAAGAAACCAAAGCTCCAGAAGGCTATGAGTTGTC
>NZ_WIVG01000090.1 GCF_016758115.1 Lactococcus garvieae | reverse complement strand
TTTTTTGAAGAGGTGTTGCACTTAACTTGACTATTCAAGACAATAAAATTCCTCATTTTATTCTTTTTGGTTTATATTTAATTCTTTTAACTGTTCTTATCAGTTTAGCCATTATTCATTTATAAAAAACGCAAACATCAAGTTTGCATTTTTTTATATTTTTTCCAATTTAACGGCAGTTCCGTACGCAGCAACGGAGTCTACATTTCCAAAAGTTGAAGAATCAAAGCGCATAGCAAGCACGGCATTTGCACCTTTCTCTCTTGCTTCTTGTGTAAGACGTTCAATAGCGCTTGCACGCGTTTCATGTTGAAGCTTCGTGTAACCAGCGATTTCACCCCCAACAATTGTTTTTAGTTGCTGACCTGCACTTGAAAAAGCGTTACGTGAACGGGTTGTAAGTCCAAATACTTCACCATAGACCTCAACAACACGATAACCTGGGGCGTCATTCATTGTAAGAACTAAGATATCTTCCATTTTGCTCTCCTTTTTTCATTATAGTTGATTATTATTTTATCATGTTTTTTCTAAAATTTCATGGATAATTTCATGCGAGTCCAGAATATTTGTTTGCTTCATCTGCTTCATAAGCTTGTCTCTATTATAACCATCAAAATTAGCTACTGCTTCAACCATACTAAAAACTAAACTTTCAAAACCACGATTATATGTGGCACTTTGCCAGCCATTAATTCCGATTTTTTGCTTGTCTAGTCCAGTAAGGATTTCTAGCTCCGTAAGCTCTGATAAACGATAGGTTCCACTGCTTGCTTCGACCGTAAATTCCTCAGAAAAAGCACCTGAAGTCAGGTTCATGCTGGCAATACCCATACAAGATTGGGTTCTCAGTGTGACAATTACACGTGAAAGTTTTTTGCCAGGGGTCATCGCTAATTGATAACTGTAACGTTCGATCTCATCATCAAGCAAGTAAATCAAGGTATCTAAAGGATGAATAAAAATATCATACAAACTAAACTGCACCTCGTCCGCATTATTCGCTAGATTTTTACTTACCTTGATAAAGTTTTTTTGATTGACCTCTTTAAGTTTGTCTGTCATTGGGGCAAAACGGCGATTAAAACCGATAACAAAGAGGACATTATTTTCCTCTGCCAAGCGATAGAGTTCTTGGACTTCATCAAAGTTTTCAGAAACCGGCTTGTCCATCATGACATGTGTGCCTGCACTCAAATAGCGTTTTGCAAGTTCAAAATGTTGAGCAGTTGCTGCATGGATGGCGACCATATCACAAGTTTCCAAAGCGCCTAAATCAGTCGTCGCATATTCAAACTTGTATTTTTTTCGAATTTCTTCCGCTTTTTCCCAGGTTCTCGAATGCAAAATGAAACGATGCTCGGCTTGCATTTTTGCATAAACGGGCAGATATGCCTTCCCTGCGATATTTGATGTTGCACCAATTATTCCAATAATCATATAGTCTCTCTAACTGTCTTTTGAATAAATGACGATAAGCTTGCCTTGAGCAATTTTTAACTCCATCGTCTCACTGATAAAAGCATTACTTGCGTAAATATCCGCAAAGTTATCCTCAGCTTTAAGTGGATATTTTGCGTTTTTAATCTCTAAGCTTCTTTCCGTACCTACCTGAACAATTCCCAAATAGGGATAGCCTTCAATCTTGCGAATTGTATGCTGACCCTCGGCGAGATATTTTACAAAATTTTGATTGTCTTTTAAAGAAATTCTTTCAGGGTGAGCAAAATTTAAAGGAAGATATACATTTGTCAAATGATGATCCAGCCTTCCACCTAGCGCGCCAATAATCATAATTTCTGCATCTGCAAAACGAGAAAGCACCTGCTCTAAACCAGCTTCCAAATCCGTCTGATCCTTCTCTGCCGGCAGTTTAACAAGTTCATGAGCAGCTTCTGATATTTTGTCGAATTCTTCCTGACTTACAGAGTCAAAATCACCAACTGCTAAGTCGATATTTTGACGATCTTCAAGTAAAAATAAGGCGCCTCGGTCAATGCCGACATAATAGTCATAGCTTTCATCAGGTAAGCTTGCTGGCCGTCCTGCGTGAATTAGTACTCTCATCGCTCATCCCCACTGCCCGCTATTTTACCTCTGAGCTGACGACTTTCCAGTTTATTTAAGTTGGCTTGAGCGACTTGTTCCAAATCAAGCCCCAAATAGCGCGCACAGGTCGCCACATGCCATAGGACATCACCCAACTCTTTTTCCAAAGCGCTTTTATCATCCTCGCGAATGATTCCATCTTGGTCCCGGATGATTTTTTTTATCTTATCCGCAACTTCTCCTGATTCGCCCGCTAAACCGAGTACCTTATCTAAAAAAGCAAAATTTATTTGCTCAATGTCCGCTAAAGGACCATTGACATCAAATTTTATTATTTCCTTTTGATAATCCTTAAGTTCCATAGATAAGGTTCCTCCTTTAATTCTCCCCCTTATTATATCAAAAACTCCTCTGAAAAAGGATGTTTCATCCCGTAATTTTATGCCTTGAATTTATAATTTAAGTGCAACAGAAAAAAGACTAT
>NZ_WIVG01000009.1 GCF_016758115.1 Lactococcus garvieae | reverse complement strand
CCTTTGACGTAACCTGTACTTTTAGATTTTCATTACATATATATTTCTAATGTTACGTCTACTTTCTGAGTCTGTAGTATAAAAAAAAAAAAGGTCAAATGAAATGAGTGTTTGATGAGAAAAAATAGGCGTTCAGTAATCTTATCGACTCAAAAAAGCATCAGATCTACTCCATCTGACGCCAACAAGGAAAAGGCAAGAAAGTTTACAAGAACTGTTTAGTATGCCTATCATGATTCTTTAAAGCTACCCCACATTTCTTTTCAGCGAATGCTCAACTAAAATTCGTCGGCACCATACATTACTAGAGCAATTCCGATGATGGATAAGAGCAGCGATAAAAAACCATTCGAAAAATAACCGTTAAGAAGACAGATAGCAATACCCAAATATAAACTAGCTTTTTTCATTAAAATCTCCTCTCTTAAACCTAAGTTCATCCCTGAAAAATCCAGAATAAACCAGAATTATATATGAAATTCTAACAAATTAGAGTGTGTCCCGCAAGCAAAAAATTCACGTTAAAAAACGTGAACTTCTCTTTCAATAATAGTGTTAGATTGAGTTAGTATTTCATTTTAGGTACGCGGCACATCACTAAACAGTAAGAGATTCCAAAGCTTTACGCTTGAGCCTTGAGAAAAAGTTTCAGAGGAAAGAATGCTCTAACTATTTTCTTTGTGCCAAATGATGTTTGAACCAGAGCATAAGCGCAGTGAACACAGCAGCAAAACCAAGGGTTAGAAATGCGATATTTACTGCCTCACCTGTTGCTGGTAAAATTTCTTTTTCTTTTGCTTTTCCTTCACTGCTTTCTGGGACTTTCTCATCTTTGGCTGTCACACGTGTATTTACATTATCTAAGGTTCTCAACCTGTAGTTATGCGCATCCGCACCCGCTAAACTAAAGATTTGTGCCATTTGTTCTGGTGTCAAGTCATGAATCAAGACACCTTCACCAACTTCCGCGCTGGCATTTACCCCATCCAGACTATGATTGCCTGACAGCAGATGTTGGAAATCTGTATTGGCATTAAGTCTCACTTCATCGCCTGAGATAACTCCCGGCATTTCTGCACGTGTCACTCCATGGTCAAAGGCTAGGGCTGTCCAATCTTCAGAAGTCAGTCGAGAATTTTGTAAATTCATCCTTGCTTGACCGTTATACTGGCGCTCTAGCCAAACTTTACCCGTATAAAGTAAGGGACGAGGCGTAATCTCATAGTCTGCCTGTGCAGTCAGTCTCCCGGGGAAGTTTCCTGAATCTTGGCGATGTCCTGTAGAAGTTTGCAGAGGTGTGAGTTTGGAGATAGCCCGAATTTCATGTAGAGCCACGTCATCTGCCAGAACCAAGTTGTTTTCAAGGTTTAAGGGTTGCCCATTCAGGCTATAGTCAAACTCGTTGATCTGTGCGTACTCAGCGGTAAATAAACTCTTGCTGTCTCGGACAACTTCCTCTCCATCGTACATTTTTGTCTCTTTATCTGTACCAGCGATGCTGTAGTGCGGAAACGTGTCTTCCTCTGGGCCAAAGCCAAGGACAGGCCAGTGCTGGATAGGGCTAGTGATTTGCGCAGGATTTCCTGAAACTGTCGACCACTTCCAAGCTGTTCCCATGGCCCAAGTTAAGTTAGCATAGGAATTTTCCATGCGCAACTCACGTGCAGAAGCTAGACCGCCGTCTTTTTCACCAGCATTATTGATGTGACGGTCTAGAACCTCACCATTGTCTTTCATGTAATCCCAACGATAGACATCGGACATCTTGATATGACTTGCATTGCCGGCAACTCCACCGACTTCCCCTGTACCGGTTACTTGACCTATAGCTACAGCATTGCTGAGAGTCGCTGCAAAGTCTGAGCCACCAATAAGGCCGCCAACATTGGAAGCACCTGTCACATCACCTGAAGTATAGGCATTGACGACGGTCGTACCGTAGCTGCCTGGAGAAAAAGAGGTTGGTGACATTGAACCGATCAAACCACCGACATTGTTTCCTGTTGCTGTAACATTACCAATGGCGTACGCATCGTTGACTTGGCTAAGCTGTGTAGAACCATAGGAGTTACCGATGAGACCACCAGCATTATTGGCAGCCATTACATTCCCTTTTGCCCAGTTACGTGAAAGGGTGGAGTTCTCCAAGCGACCAATCAAACCGCCAACCTGACTTTGGGCGGTGACATTTCCAGTTGCATAGTTTTGCTCCAAGATAGAACCTGTCCCCGCTTGACCGACCAAGCCACCAACTTGATAGCCTTCTTCGTAACTGCCAGAAGTTGGTGCTCCGACATTCCCTGTCGCAAAGTTGTTCATCGTTGTCGTATGAGCTGTACGCCCAATCAAGCCACCGATATAGTTGCCACGTCCTGTAACAGCACCTGAGGCCCAGCTATTGCTTACAGTCGTCCGCTCAGTAGACCCGGTAGATGCTGGACCTGTAGCTCCAATCAATCCTGCAACATAGTCTTGTCCACTGACTCTACCTGTTGCTCTGCTTTGTTCAACAAGCGACTCACTATTACGTCCAATAAGTCCTCCGGCATATTTCCCTGCAATATCTGCTTGGTCCTGCGCAGTCGACGTATCATAGGCAGACACCACTGCTGATGCGCTTGTATTTTTCACATCTGCATAGCGATTGTTCCCAATCAAGCCACCAACATCATTGAGTCCTTCAACGGAGTTACTTGAACTATAGTGACTGTTCTCTACTACTTTGCCTTCAGCAGCGTTAAAACCGATAAGACCGCCAGCATGTTGTCCTGCACTTGAAACCCTGCCTGTAGCGCTACTCCCGATGACATTACCGCCGACACGTCCTGTTGTACTGCCACCAATGTCTCCATTTTGTCCGATGAGGCCGCCGACACGCTCAGAAAGTTGATCTGTACCTTGGCCTGTCCCACTTACATTGCCAGTAGCCGATGAGTAAAGCACTTGACCACGGTTATTATCAAGTCCTTCACCAGCATGGCTACTGATATTCTCACCAATCAAGCCACCTGTCGCAAAAGCAAGATTACTTACAGTTGTGCTCGATGAACTGCCAATAATATTCGCGCGTTCATTAAAACCGATAAGACCGCCGACACGGAAAGAACCAGATGTACTATCCCCAGGATCTATGACTGTGGTGCCGTGAACACTTCCTGAGGAAATTGTGTTTGTGATGGTTGAAGCACCAGGATGCGCAAGGTCTTCTTGATTGTGCCCAATCAAGCCACCAATATATCTTCCAGCTCCGCTGACAGTGACATTTGCACTGCTGTCTGTCACCCTCGTGTCACGACTGAGGCCAATAAGACCGCCGATTTCCGAATCTGTACCAGTAACAGTGCCTGATACATGAACGTTAGTCACTTGGCTACCTGTTGCGCGTCCTGCTAAAATGCCAAGCTCTGTTGAGCCTGAAATAACTGCAGCTTCAATCGTAAGATTTGTAAAACTGGCATTCTCTGCAATTCCAAAAAGCCCTAGATAAGAGGTAGAATTTACCGATAAATTACTGATGGTCTGATTATTCCCATCAAAATGTCCTCTAAAATATCCCGCACTACTGTCCCCTATTGGTGTCCAAGGTGCCGTGAGCGCAAAACTGGCTGTCAGTTTATAGTAGATCCCCTCTGTACCACTATTTGGCAAATCATTTCGAATCTGATTGAGCTGAATTTCATTTGCAATCTGATAGGGATCTGTTTCAGTCCCTGTACCAGCAGCATAGGACAATGTTTCGATTGCCTCTGTTGTTGCTGCCTGGCTCTCTTCTGCATCCTCTTTCACTTTTGGAACAGCTGCCGCGTTTTCTGTTTCAGCTTCTACATCTTTTTCCTTCTCAGCTTGCGCATTATCATCCTGTTCTATTCGCTCTGCACCTTCATTTTGCACTTGATTTTGTAGTATATCTTGACCTGTTGCAAATACAGATACTGTTTGTCCTAAGATTAATGTTGTCAAAAGCAAGCCTGACAAAATTTTTTCTTTTTTCATTTCAACTCCTATTCCAAATCATTCACTTCTCAAAGATTTCATACTTTACAAAATGATATCAAAAAATCTCTTATTTATCAAAAAGATTTTTTGACAATCGCGAAAGTAAAAATTCAACGCTAAAAATACAACGGCTGATAACCATTGTATTTTGTCATTCAGAATCTTAAAGTGAGGGAGCGAAAACTATCCCTCTGAGTGAAGTATTTCATAAGTCATCTGCAAAACTTCATCAGTATATTTTGGAAGTTCTTTATAAACTTTGATCAATTTCTCATGAATCTCAACATTTTCAGCTTTTGGTGTAAATACATTTTTGACTTTTACCATTTTTTCAACGGCTTGTTCATAGTCAGCATAAACACCCAAGCCAACAGCAGTATTGATGGCTGCGCCAAGACCTGCAGAACCATTAATTACGTTACGTTTAGCCGGTACATTAAAGACATCCGCAAAAATTTGCATGAACAGGTCCGAATTTGAGCCACCACCTACGATAACAATTTCTTTGAGATTTTTTCCAAGCTCTTTTGTCATGCCATCACAGTTATTTTTCATCGTGTAGGCAATGCCTTCCAAAATTGAGCGATACATATAGCGATAATCATGATGCGCATTAAAACCAAGCATAATCCCGCGTTTGAAAGGTTCCCATGGGTTGGCTAACCAATCCAAAATAGTCATCAGTCCTTCTGATCCTGCAGGAACTTCTTCAGCCTTAATATTAAGATACTCTTCTTCTGAGATGTCCATATAATTTGAGCGCAAGGATAATTCTTGACCCAAAAGATTTTTAAACCAACTCACTGTCCACATTCCTCGGCGAATACCGTAACTTTCGAGGATGTATTTCTTAGGCACGGAGGACATGATCCCCCAATAAGCCGAAGCATCTACAGGTGCCATCTCATCTGATGCGACCATAGCTGTAATATAGGTTCCCAAGGAAATGACTGCCGTACCTTCATGTAAAAGTCCTGCACCCAGTCCTTCAACCGCCTTGTCTGATGTTGTGGCAACTACAGGTATCCCAGCTGGAATGCCTGTTAACTTACTTGCTTCTTCGGTTATATTGCCCAAAACATCACCGGGACGAACGGCCTCCAGTAACATTTCACGAGGAATGTTAAAAGTTTTTAAAACTTCTGGGTCTGTGCTCCAATCCCAAGTCTCATAATCCACAGGCCATTGACCAAAGTTATTGCCTATATTATCCTTAAATTCACCTGTTAAGCGATGGGTCAGATAACCGTCTGTAGAAGTTACGTATGCGGCCTCAGGAACATCGTGTTGATAGGGCGTTGAAGTTCTCTTGTCCATCCAAGAAATAACATTAGCAGCAAGGGAGCCCTCTTTTTTCATCAAGACACGGCAGCAGCGAATAGAGCCTAGACCAACGCCGATAATGTCTTTGGAATCATATTGAAATTTTTCCATAGCTTTTTTACTTGCGGCGCAGATGGATTCCCAGATGTCATCACCCGGGTGTTCAACAAGTGTATTTTCACCAAGCTTCATAGGACGAAGTTCTTCTTTTCCTTCAACAATAAGATTCCCTTCGATATCAAAAATGGCTATTTTTGAACTTTGCGAACCAGAATCAATGCCAATAATATATTTCATTTTATTTTTCTTTCTAGAGTGAAATAAAAATTGCAGGAGGTGTAACTTTGACACGCCTTGCAATTTTATTTTTCAATACTGTATCAATCAATTTGTGATTAGCGTACGAGCCAGCCACCATCAACTGCCAGCGTGTGACCATTTACAAAATGAGAAGCTTCTGATGCTAAGAAAACTGTAGCTCCCATCAAGTCAGCCACATCTCCCCAACGTCCTTCTGGTGTATGTCCAACAATCCACTTGCTGCGCTCTGGATCTTCAACAGAGGCTGCCGCTGCTTTAGTTTTAAAATATCCTGGCGCGATTGCATTAACTTGGATATTGTGCATTGCCAACTCGTCACAATATGCTTTCGTCAGCCCAACAATACCATGTTTTGATGCGGCATAGGCAGGCGCTCCTTGTCCGCCAAGGAATGAAAAGAGAGAAGCGATATTAATGATTTTACCACTCTTTTGAGGAACCATGAATTTAGCTGCTTCATGACTCATATAAAAGGCAGCATTCAAGTTGACCGCAATCGTTGGGTCCCATTTTTTGGCATCATAGCTCAAAACGTCATCAATAGGACAGATACCCGCACAGTTAACCAAAATATCAATTGAACCAAATACTTCAACACATTTTTCAACCACTTCACGCGCTGTATCTTCTTTCGTCAAGTCAGCAAACATATAAAATGTCTTTACACCACGCGCTTCAAGTGTTTGAGCAAATTCCTTATCTTCTGGGTCAACACCAGCCATGAAGATATTTGCACCAGCTTCAGCCAAAGCCGTTGAGAAAGCCTGTCCTAAACCAGTGTTCCCGCCTGTGATGATGGCATTTTTCCCTTTGATAGAGAACATGTCCATTTTAAAATCTGAGATTTCCATTTTTAATTTCCTTTCACGCCCTAAGCGTTTTCTTTTATTTTTTTGTTTAATTTTTGAGCAAAATCAGCTGCATCACCTTCAACAACTATGGTTGACAGTGCTGATATGGGAGCAAGTTTGTTCGTGTTTACCGAAATAATATGTTTCACATCCCTTAGCCCCGCAACATGATGCACTGTCCCATGAATGCCAAAGGCCATATAAAGATCTGGGCTGACAATTTTTCCTGACTGTCCCACTTGTATATCCCGAAGAGCAACACCTGCATCAACAAGTTTCTTCGAGGCAGCTAACTCCCCATTTAAAGTGTCAGAAAGTACCGATAATAGAGCAAATTCTTTTTCAATACCACCACCACCGGAAATTAAAACCTTACTTTTTGTAATATCGGCATGAGGATTTGATTGAGACTTTGCGATGACTTTAAGCGATGACTTTTCTTTACAAGAACTTTGCATGCTTAGCTTTTCAGGTATTTTGTCCGAATCGTTTTTTCGAAAAACATCTGGACGAACACTAGCCATGATAGGGCTTGTACGACACACAATACTTGCCATGCGATTCCCCTGAAAAGCCGGACGAATCAAGTGCCGCTCTCCTTTTAAAATTGCCGCATCTGTTATTTCAGCAGTCAAACCTGTTTTTAATTTCATGCCCAAACGGGGAGCAAGCATTTTGCCCAAACTGTTGGCCAAAATTAGAATACAGTCAAATTGAAATTGCTGCTGCACTTCCGCAAGAAAAGCTGACACTTGCCTCGCATCATAGAGATTAACTGTTGCGCCATCAATATCTATTAACTTATCAATCCCTGTTACTTGGGTTGAGCCCAAGTCAAAGCCAAGTCCATAGATTTCAACTTCCTCTGTTTCCTGTCGGAGCTTCTGCGCAACTGCGGTCAAAGCCAAACACTTATCAAGACTGTTTTTATCCAAAAAGATTAAAGTCTTAAACATAGTCGTATTCCTTCAAAAATTGATAAACTTCTTCTATCCCTGTCTCATCAGCTTTGACATAGAGGCTTTCTCGCTTTTCATGAACAACAGCAATATCCTTTCTCACAAATGTTGGGGATCCCTTACGTCCCACCTCGTCTACTGAAAGTTGAAGTTCTTCATTACTTAATATTTGGAACTGAGAACCAACATCCTTCTCCATGTCCTCAAGACGCACAAAACCAAGTTTCATTCTCGGTTCTAAGCTCATGCTTAAGAGACACGGTGTCTTAGTTTGAAGGCTTAACACTTCTTGATCAAAGGCTGCATCAAAAAATACTGTTTCCGCATTGATTTCTTTCACGTTTAACACGTCAGAAAACTGATTTATCTGGAGTAACTCTGCAACTTGAGGGCCGATATGTCCTGTTGCACCGTCTATTGTCTGCGTGCCAGAAAAAATATAATCAAAATTTTGTTTTTTTAAATATCTTGCCAAAACCATACTTGTAGCCAAGGAATCACTGCCTTGATAGACACGGTCACTCAGTAAAGTCGCCCGATCTGCGCCTAATCGCACTAAATTTTGCAGAGCAGCGCTTATCTTTTCTGGTCCCATCGAGAGAACTTCAATGTGAATTTCTGGATTTTCTGCCTTCATTTTTAGTGCATAAGCTAAGGCTGAAGCATCTTCGGGATTGAGAATTGCCTTCAACTTTTCTCTTTTCATGTTACCTGTTGTTCGGTCTACTTCAAAATTTGTTTTTTTATTGGGTTCTGGAACAAATTTTACAAGACAAATAATTTTCATTTCATCCAGCCTTTTTCAGATAATTATTTTTGATATTTTACGCCTTCTTGCACAGGATAGATATTACCAAAACTCATAATACCTTTTGGATCAAAGGTTTCTTTCAGTGCTTCGAGCATGTAAAAGGCAGATTCGTGCTCATCCTTGGTCCATTCATTACGGTATTTCCCAATACCGTGATGGTGACACATAGAACCGCCAAATTTAATCGCTTCTTCAACAATAATTTTTTGAATCGGATGGTGATAAACACGCAACTCATCTTCTGGTGCACAGTTGATATCGTAATTGTATACGAAGTACATGTTTGTGCCATTGATATAACTGTGAGAAGAGTGACCACCAAGCATTGTAATATCATCTGCACGATCAAATTCTGTCCTGATACGGTGGATTACTGAATTATAAATATCAGTAATGTGCTCCCAATCTGCAGAAATTTCAGTTGTATAGCCATCGTGGCGGTCATGTTCGATCATACCTTGAACTTCATCATCGATTGTTTGTTGCGTCCAGTTCAAGTTATTGAACCAATCTTCGATGAGTTTGCTATCTACTTGTTTATAAACACCCTCTTTGAATTTATCAACAGCTTCTTCAATCCCTTGACCAGTCGCTTCAACGATGCCTTTAGGTCCTTCCGCCATGAAAATCAAAACACATTTGTCTTCGTAGAAATGATAGAAATGTTGACGTGCATCTTCTTCTGAGTAGGTACGTGCAACAGATGGACGATAACCGTTTGTCATTACTTCACGAAGCACTTTAACACCTGTATCAACATCGTTGACTAAGTAACCAAAGAATTTGTTGTTTTCTGGTTGATACTTAAAGATTTTAATCGTCACTTCAGTGATGTAGCAAAGCGTTCCTTCATTACCAATGACGATATGGCGAATATCTGGACCACCCGCACGACGTGGCACATTCTTAATACGTGACACGTGCCCATTCGGGAAGACACATTCCAAACCAACGACCATATCTTCAATCCCGCCATAAAGTGTAGAAAATTGTCCAATGGAGCGAGTAGAAACTAAACCGCCGTACATGGCAACGGGCTTAGATTGTGGTGAGTGACCCGTTGTATATCCAATTTTTCTCAACTCATCTTCAAGATCTTGCAGTTTTACACCTGCTTGAACTGTTGCTTGATTGTTGTAGGGATCAATTTTGATAATCTTGTCCATGCGTGAGCCGTCAACAACAATGGCTAGATCTTTCCAGTTTTCTAAACCACCCTCTGTCGCTGTCTTACCTGCACGTGGAATCACGTTGATATCTTTTTCGTTAGCATACATCAACAGTTCTTTGACTTCATCAGTGCTTTCTGGATAGACAATGGCTGCCGGCAATGGATTTTTTAACTTGCCTTTGGCTTTTTCATATTTACGATAACGGTCTGCTCCCGCATCATAGAGGGCATCATGTTCAGTCAAAATTTGGCCTTCACTAACGATATCTTTGAGTTCTGAGACGATAAGTTCTTTTTCTTTTACGAGTGCTTGTGTTTCCATAAGGTATAAATTTTCCATTCTATTTATTTGTAATTTTGTAATTTTTTATTCAGCCGCTACAGCAACTGTTTCGGTATCTACTGTATTATGCGAATCTTTATCACGCTTGATAACACGTGAGAGGATGAGTGACATCACAATACAGCCGACAGCCATTGCGATAGCATAGATAAAGGTCATATTAAAGCCAGATTTTCCTGTGTTGTTATCTAACCAACCACCAATCATTGTGTACATGAATACATCTGGTAAAAAACCTAAAGCGGAGACAATTCCTGAAACACGTCCTGTACGTGAAACAGGGATGCCCGCATCATCGATGATTGCAAAGTAGACTGAACGAATCAAGTAAATCGCAAACATACCACCGACAAAGTTACCCAATACCACGCCCAACAAGGCAACATCCTCTGGCAATACTAGAAACAAGCCATAAGAAAGTCCCGTGAGCGTTGCACCTGCGATTAAAACTTTGAGACGAGAGCCAATCTTATCGGCAATAAAACCACCAACGATACCACCAAAAGCCTGAATCAGATATCTGAATGCACCTAGAGTAGCGCCTCCAGCAGCTGACAAACCATAAATATTAATCGCTAGCGTATTGACATAACCAAAGATGCCATACAAACTATACCCAAAGAAGACGATTGCGACGAGCAGCCAGACCCTTGGAAAAGCCAGTTGTTTAAACATACCCAGTGTAACGTCTTTGATAGACTCTGAATTTTCTTCTGCCTTGGTGTCTTCAATAACAAACCAGTTGAGAATTCCGATGATACCTACAGCAATAGCACAAACACGAATCGCCCACTGTGTACCAACAACCTGATCTGCAAATCTTACAAACACAGCCGTCATCCCAAGCACGAGTAACCAATTCAGCACCCCGCGAAGACCTTCTTGCAGACCAAACAGGCGTCCTTGCTCTTCACTGCTTCCCAACATACGTGTTGCCTTAATCACTGCCGACCAATAGGTGATAATCGTTGTGACACCCATTAAGACGAAAATTAAACATGCGGTGTTAAAAGAGGGAAATGTTGAAAACCACCATCCAAGGACAGCTGTCGCAAGGAAGGAAAATGTCAAAAGTTTTCTTGCTGAAAACTTGTCGGCTACAAGCCCGCCAATAAAATAAGATATGGTCGCCATAGTAGCGTAACCAGCCGAAAGCTCTCCCATCTGAGCATTGCTCAGATTCATAGCTTCTTGAATCGGAACATAGAATGTTTCACGGATGTAGGGAAGTTGGAAAATAATCCCTGCACCAGCAGCAAGCAGTAAGAGTGTCCCGTATTTTTTTATGAATGCTTTATCCATAAAGCTTTGTTCTCCTTAAGTTTTAAATTTAATTTGTGTGATTTAAAGTCATGATTAAGGTCCTTTCGACTTTACAAGGGTCATGTCTACTCCTCTCTCAAAAGAAATCAAAAAAGCAACACAAAAATAAGACGGTTAACGTTTTATTTTTGTGTTACTTTTCTCTACATTCTCTTAGTAACAAAAAATTATTAAATTCGCACCTTTTTGAAAGCGCTTTTATTTACAAGAATTATTTTACAACAATGTTACGTTTTTGTCAACAGAAAAGTATTATTTTAAATTTTTTTCTTTTTAGTTCCAGAAAAGGAATTTTGCAGTTGCTTTTCCACCCAGTTAATCAGCGCTTCAAAACCAAAAGCTATCAATGCACATAATAAAGCACCCGTCAAGATGATTGATGTGCCACCTACAGTGTTAATTCCCCGCAATATAATATCCCCAAGTCCTCCTGCACCCACGAAAGAACCTATGGTTGTAGTTCCTACTGCTAAGACGAGGGCATTTTTCACACCCACTAAGAGAACTGGCAGGGCTAATGGAATTTGAACCATGAGGAGAATCTGAGTTTGAGTCATTCCCATGCCCTTTGCACTATCTAAATAAACAGCATTAACACTGTTCAAACCAGCAAAAGTATTTTTAACTATGGGAAGAAGAGAGTATAAGACGACTAAAATAACAACAGTTGTAGTTCCTAAACCAAAAAATATAAGGAGGAGTGTTAGCATTGCCATTGAGGGAACTGTTTGAACCGTATTTATAACAGTCATTACGGGGCCCTCCCATCTTCGATGTAGATGTATAGCTATTCCTAAGGGAAGGCCTATAATGATGCAAAAAGCAACACTTGTCAGAGCGAGATAAGCATGTGTGCCAAGCTGCTCCAAAAGATAAGAACTGTTCGTTGTAATATAAGAAAACCAGTTTTCAAAAAAAGCCCACATCATGTCTCCTCAAAATAATTGTGTTTTTCTAAGAAACGTTGTGCTACAATTTCTGGTTCAATGAGCTCTCCATCAGACTGGTAATTCAGCTCCTGCATCGTTTCTGTACTGATTTTTCCCTCTAATTTGCGAAGAACACTTGAAAGCTGAGGGTATTTTTCATAAAGTTCTTTATCAACAACAGGACTACAAGTATAAGGCGGGAAAAACTGACGGTCATCTTCAAGCATGACGAGCTCATGACTACTGATACGACCATCAGTGGAATAGCCCACGATGACGTCAAAGTTATCGGCATTTAAGGCATCATATAGCAGCCCCACCTGCATCGGAAAAACTTTTTTAAAGCTCATGTTATAGGCTTCTGTAAACGCTTGATAACCATCTCCTTCTCGCTCAAACCATCCGGAGTCCACACCTAGAGTCAAGTTTGAAGCATGTTTTTGTAAATCACTGACTTTCGAGAGCTGGTATTTTTCTGCTGTCTCCTTGGTCACCATAAAAGTAAACTCATTTGCAAAACCGTAACTTGGGTACCATTCTTGGTTGAACCTTTCGGAAAACTCATTTTGAACAACTTCCAGCGCTTGGTCTGCATCTTTTACAGTTTCTCTCCCCAATGTTGTCACAAGATCCGTCCCCGTGTAACGTACGGAAGAAATACCAAGCTCTCCCCGCTCCATGGCGACATGATTAACTTGGGCTGAGACAAGATTATTGAGAAACTTTACCTTATAGTCTGTATCATGTTCAAGGAGTTGAACAATCATATTCCCGATAATCTGGCTTTCAGAGGTAACACCTCCATTAACAGTTATAACATCAGAAGAATGCTCAGAAAAATTACGGTAAATCAAGAAACCAAAGAGTGTGGCAAAGAGGATGCCTGTAGCTGCTAGTTTTTTCATTTTATATATTCCTTTTCTCTAGAGTAAATTTATTCTCTAGGGCTTTCATTAGTAGATCAATAGATAAAGCAAGAGCTGTAACGGGAAGGGCACCCATCAAAAGGAGGTCGATACGGTAAAGAGTCAGACCATTAAAAACAAAGTCCCCCAAGCCCCCGCCACCAATGTAAGCAGCCAAGGTTGTCCAAGAAATAACGTAGACCACTGAAACACGGATACCAGCCATAATAATGCCTAGAGCCATGGGAAGTTCTACTTGGAGAAGTATCTGAAGGCTTGACATCCCCATACCTTTCGCAGCATCAGTATAGCTTTTGTCCACTGAGCTAATCCCAACAAAAGTATTTCTCAGTATGGGCAAGAGTGAGTAAAGAAAGAGGGCGATAATCGCAGGGAGTTTCCCAACGCCAAAAACAGGCAACATGAGTGATAAGAGCGCGAGTGAAGGAATGGTCTGTAAAAAACCGACCACATTCATCACTAATGGCGCTATCCGCTGAGCTTTGGAAAGAACTGCTCCTAAAGGAACTGCAAATAAGACGCCTAAGCCCACTGAAAGAGCAGAGATATACAAGTGCTCCCATACCTTATACAAAATCTGTAGTCCATAGTCAGATAAAAATTGATTCATACGATTCCTTAACTGAATTGATTATACAAAACATCTAAAAAGACTTGTTGACTGATAAGTCCTTTGGGATGCATTTCCTTGTCTACAACAAAAAGTTCTCGAACACGTTCATCCTTGAAATATTTTATCAGTTCCCTAAAAGTGGTATCCACTGTAACATAAGCATTTTCTTTATCCAGCAGCGCCTCATCTATTCTCTCCGATGGAGAAAAAAGTTCGAGAAAATCACGTGAAATTTTTCCCTTAAAAATATTTTTCTCATCAATAACTGCTACAGTTCTCCTCTTGTGCTCAGCCATTAGGGATAATGCTTCGCTAACAGCACTGTTCATAGTGACCGAAATCACGCGCTCTTCCATAATTTCTTCAGCAAAAAGTGTAGAGATTTCAGTTTTTTGACTTGATGAAAATAGTGATTTCACAAACTCATTTGCAGGCTTTTCTAAAATATCGACAGGTTTAGCAAACTGGATGACTTCTCCTTGCTTCATCACAATGATACGGTCCGCGAGCATCAAGGCTTCATCCATATCATGCGTAACCAAAACAATCGTTTTTTGCATTTCTCTGTGCAATTTTTTTACCAAGTCCTGCAAAGATTTGCGCGTGATAGGATCGAGTGCTCCGAAAGGTTCATCCATAAGAATGATGTTTTGCGAAGCGGCAAGTGCTCGAATAACACCTATTCGCTGTTGTTGCCCACCTGAGAGACTCTCTGGCTTCCGCTCAAGATAGTCAACGGGCAAGTCCACCTTAGCAATCAAACGCTCTGCGACACCCTTTTTTTGCTCACTTGTCCACTTCAACAGCTTAGGCACCAACATGATATTTTCGCGAATCGTCATATGTGGAAAAAGTCCAATATTCTGGATGACATAGCCAATTTTTCTGCGAAGTTGCACCTCGTTGAGTTGCTGGATATCTTCACCATTGATACGAATAATGCCACTCGTCGGTTCATTCATTCGATTAATCATGCGTGTCATTGTCGTCTTCCCGCTTCCGCTTGTACCAATGACACAGATAAGTTCGCCAGTGTTTATCTCCAATGAAACATCTTTGAGAACATGATTTTCCCCATAAACTTTATTAACCTTTTCAAATCTAATCATATGTATCCTAACTCTAGCTTTGACTTTAATACCAAATCACTCTATTTGTACTTGAAACTCCGATGGCTCCAGCCTCAAGTGCATTTTGAATATCTTCTTCTTCGCAAACAAGACCACTCGCAATAATCGGAGCATCTACCGATTCCTGTACCCATCTAAGAACTTTGGGTGCAGCACCAGGTTGAACATCAACAATATCTGCTTGAGAATTTTTCAGTTGCTTTGGAATTGTTCTGAATGATTTGGAATCTGTGACAAAGACACGCTGAAGCGCTAGGGTATTTTTCAGAGAAGCTGCTTTGACAAGTTTAGCCTTAGAACTTATAATTCCATCTGCTTGAGTTGTTTCACAAATAAAGTCAACAGACACCTCTCTAGACGAGAGCCCTTCAATAAAATCAACATTGATGATAACGATCTTCCCCGCTTCTTTTAATGTGTTAACAATATCAGAAATTGTATTAATCGTTCCATAAAGAACAAAAATCACCTTGTTATTTGCTTCAATCACACTTTCTAAATCTTTATTATTGTTAATTGCAGCAATTTTGGGATTTTGTTTTATCATTTGGATAAGCTGAGCACGCATGGGAAAGCTCCTATATAGTTTATTTACAAAGCAAGAAAACGGTTTCTTTCATTCGTATACTTTACAGTATATTATTTTAACATTAAAGTGTCAATGTTTCCGTTTAATTACAATTCCTGAAAACCGTTTTTTTGATTAAGACTTATGCTAAGGCAGGCTATGAAATCGCGATAAATCCCGTTCTTTTCCGATTACTAAGCCGATTACGAATTTCTCAAAAATAAAGCTGCCCTTGGTATGCTTCCAAGAATATGGGCAAAGTGCTCAGGTTGAAATATTTCGTTTATATTTCGTATTATATCATTATGTCATGATTTTGTTGGTGCATAAAGCATTTATAGAAAGATATTTTGCAATGTCCAACTTTCTCACCTCCCCGCCCTCAAAAGAACTGTAATTTCCTTTTCCAAGCAGGATTTCTTCTTTTTCTGGTGAGAACGGTTAATTATGATATATATAGAGAGTAGACTTTATATTCAAGATAAAGACAGACTGTTATTGACAGCTCGGGGAGAGTTGGGTTAACTGAAGCGTTGATCTATAAACCTGTGATTAAACTTTCATATGGCAACAGCAACAGATCGTTAAAGCACGCGCCTTGTTTCAAATCATGTGATAATCATTGCGGAAGAACCTCGAGGAAATCTTGATGAAAGTACGACTAAATAAATTATCAAGCTCTTAAAAAATTAGCCCTGAGGACAATAAAATTATAGCTATTGTGACTCAGATTTCAGAAGTTGTGTACCAACTCAAAAAAATTTAAAACACTAGAAACTTTTTGAGAAAGACAGTAAAAAAAGAGGCTGGGACAAAAGTCGAAATTTGACTGTTTTTGTCCAAAACTAAAAAATCAAAATCGCTCAATCACGACATTCTTCATGACCGTAATTGAGCGATTTTCCATTATTTTTGACTTTTGTCCCAGTCTCTTTCATTTTATTTGAATTTACAATTTAGTTAAATATTTTTTAACTTGCGGTGCGGAAAGAGCAACAAGAATAATCGCGCCTAGAATATAAAGGGAAAACCTTTCTTTTTCACCCGTCTGTGGAAGACTGTCTAGCTCTTTTCTAGACTCAGAAGATACAGATGTAGCGGAGTTTTGGCTTTTCTTGATACTGTCAGATGCCTTATTTTTTTCGGATTCTTTGCTAGCTTTAGTATCTTTATTTTCATTTGATACAACTGATACTTTTTCCCAATGGGCATAGAGCGTTTTATCACCTTGTTCTTCCACTGATATGGCTTCTATTTTTTCGCCTTTTTGATCTGTCCAGCCTATGAAAGTGTAACCCTGACGCGTAGCTTTTTCAAAGCGAGCGATACCTTGTCCATATATGTAAGTATTGGGATTTTTGTCAGAATTTTCCCCACCATTGAGGACGTAGTTTATTTTATAGCTGCTTGCTTGCCAGTTTGCATAAAGCGTTTTATCTCCTTGCGCATCTGTTGGAATGTTGGCAATACTGTTTCCATCCTTATCTGTCCAGCCTGTAAAAATATAACCTTCACGTTGTGGGCCTTCAAAATTGCTTATGCCGCGACCATAAGTGTATGTTAGAGGATTAGCAGGATGATTGCTTCCACCATTGAGAACATAGTGAATATTAAAACTTAAACTTTCGGTTTTGAACGTCAAGACAGCAGGCTCAGTATAAATTGGTTCCTTATTTTTTGAATCTATGGGTGTAATTTTTAAGCGATATAAACTTCCTTCATCTGAAATATCAGAAATGAAATCGAGTGTTTTCTTGATGACTTTATCGCCTTCTGAATTCGTCAGACTTTCAGGAATATCATCAAAGGATAATCCCTTATCTTTACTTATCTGCCATACCATATCCACTGTTATTTTCTGAGGGGAGGATAAATTCACCTCAGATTCGAAATGAGCAGCGCCTCCTGGAACTAAACCAAGCTGATCCTCGGGGTTAGAGCCCCTGACTTGCCCATCATATTCATATTGTACTAAGGCGGGCACATTAAAGTTGAACGCATGCCATTTATTAGGGTCTCCATTATATGCCCTTTCCTGATATAAGTTAAAGGGGACATTTTGTACGAGATTAGGCGTTAATCCAGCAATATCTCCCAGTAAGAAGACTGGTCTTGTTCCCAGCAATGTGAAGTCATTTTTGAGTGTACTTAGAGGCATGAAACCAGTTGAAGCTCCGGTCATGTAGATTTTAATTCCCGCAGTACCATTCAATGCTTGACTCGTATCAATGCTGGTAGAAGTATTGTCTATGAGTGGATTAGGAAGAACCCAAGCTTGTAAGGCTTCGTCCCATGTATAAGCCCCAGATGCAGCGATAGCTCCACCAGAATTCGTAATAGTAAAAGTAGGTGAATCCAGATAAGGAAGAACATTAAGCAAGCGGTAGTCACTATTGGGCAGTTTAGTAAAGGCGAGTGTCCCCTGATAACGATCGCCATCAATCGTACTTGTACCAGGTGAAGGAATATTAAACGATGCTTTAAATAAGCTGTTTGAAGCACCTACCCAAGGTATATGCGTTTTGTAATCAAAAGCATAAGTTTTATCTGCTGTTGTAACTGCTCCACCATTTGTTGCGAATCCTCTAATAGGTAATGCACCTAAAAGAGTGAATAACACTATCACTGCAGATAACATAAGGATTCTTCTTAAAGAAAGCACTTTGTGTAGTATTTGATATTTTTTCATTTTTATTTTCCCCTTATTTTATGTATGTTAAACGATAACAAGATTTCTGTGATGATTCTACTTTTCTCCCCTTTCTAAAAACAGCGTACGGCCCCTTCAGCTTTTCTTAGAATTAGAATGAATATAATTAAAAGATAAACCTAATCTTTCTCTTTTTAATACATTTTGTTATTCCTTATACCGTTATATTATAATAAGAAATAAATTAAATCAACGGTCTACCTGATACAATTGTCTATACAAATCATTTGTTTTGCTATAAAAAAATAAGGAAAAGACTATTAATCCTATGTTCTAAGGTTCATTTAAGTAACATTTATGAGAAGAAGTTCGATAAATCGAACTGTTACTGGATATATTTTCACTCTATGGCTCTTTTTTGGTTTCAGATTTTTCCTTTATTGCCTTATCTTTTTCTGCCCTTTTACGAACTTACATGAACATTTTTTGTTTATATTGAACATAGAGAGTGTTCAAATACTGCTAGTTTTAATTGTGAATTACGTGACTCCATAAAAAAAGAGGGCCTAACCCCTTTCTTCTGATATATCCATTTGTACTTTAAAGTCTACTCATCATTTTATTTGCTCAAAATTATGTTTAAAAATTTCTCGTAACTCTAAGGCATCTATTTCTGACAGTATCTTTAAAGTTCTACTTACAAGTTTCATTCCCATATTTTTATCTTCGAATTTATAAATCCAACATCCTTTTACAAAAATAGAAGATATTCTTACATAGGTATCAAACACAAGCATTAGTTTATCTAATTCTTTTACTAACCTTTCTGAAAACTCCTTCTCCTCTCTTCTAATCAGCGAAAGAATTGTCCTGATAACTAGCCTAATCAATAGATTTCTAAATTCTGTGATTTCTTTTAAGTACTGACTATTTTGAGATAAAATTCTTTCCATAAGATGATACAACAAGTCAGGGTTAATTTCTTCTAATGTATTTACTAAAATATACATTTCATAGCTATGCCAAACTTGATAAGACTTGAGCTTGTTTTCTATATACTTTATTTCGTCAGGCGAAAGCTTTGTATAACAAGCTTTGGCGGAAAGAGCGATGACTTGATTTTCTTCCATATCGTATTTTATATTTTTCCGATAAATTGTTTGAAGTTTTTCTCGATTGTTACTAAAATAGCCTTTCTCAATTTCCTTGAATTGAGATAACCAGTAGTCTTCCTCATCATTATTAATCATCAGCATATAGGAACGAAAAGTCGTATGCATTTCTTGTAAAGCCAGATCCAGTTTATCTAAAGAAATCATTGATTTACCATTTTCAAAATAGGATAAGGTTGATTTTGATAAACCTACTCGTTCAAAATCACTTAAAAGTAGATGATGCTGTAAGCGTAATTTCTTAAATACTTCTCCATACTTTTTATAAATCATCGCTCATTCCTCCTAAAAAGCTGCATCCTCCATGCCTTAACAGATAAAAGAGTAATATTTTAGTGAATACTGGTTCATGTCCTTCCCGCTTTCATTAAATTCTCTACTTTTATAGCTTTTCTCACTCCCCATTTTATCATAACAAATCTGACTATTACTAAAAAAGTACTCCAATTTAAAGAAATTACCATGCCTAATATGGAGGATTGTGCTTTTTTCATGCTTCAACTTCTTCAACGTTTTGAGAATTATTCGATATATTTTCAATAATAGTTAGGTTAATGTGCATCTCGATTTCTCAAAAAAAAAAAAAAAAATAGAGACAGTTACACTGACTGTCTCTTACTACTTGCAAAAAAAATTTTGAAATAGCTCTATTATCTTGTTTATTCTTCATCCATAGACAAAACAGAAAGGAAAGCTTCTTGCGGAACTTCTACTGAGCCAATAGATTTCATACGTTTCTTACCCGCTTTTTGTTTTTCAAGTAACTTGCGCTTACGAGAAATATCACCGCCGTAGCACTTAGCCAAGACGTTTTTACGTAAGGCCTTGATGTCGCTACGGGCAACGATTTTTTGACCGATGGTTGCTTGGATAGGTACTTCAAACTGTTGACGTGGGATAAGTTTTTTCAGCTTTTCTACGATTACTTTACCCCGTTCGTAAGCAAAGGCCCTGTGGACGATGAAGCTAAGTGCATCAACTTTTTCTGAATTTAAAAGAATGTCCATCTTCACAAGGCGTGATGGCCGATAGTCCGAAATTTCATAGTCGAAGCTGGCATAGCCACGGGTTGATGATTTGAGTTTGTCAAAGAAATCAAAGACGATTTCACTCAATGGAATATGGTAGATGACATTGACACGATTGGCATCAAGATAATCCATGGTCACAAATTCTCCACGTTTACGCTGAGACAGCTCCATAACTGCACCGACAAATTCATTCGGTACCATAATTTGTGCTTTTACAAAGGGTTCTTCGACACTGTCAATACGAGTCGGATCTGGGAATTCGCTCGGATTAGCTACTTCCAGCTTTTCTCCATCTGTTGTGTTGATATGATAAATTACAGAAGGCGCCGTCATAATCAAGTCCAAGTTAAACTCACGCTCCAAGCGTTCTTGGATAACATCCATGTGTAGGAGCCCTAAGAAACCACAGCGGAAACCAAAGCCAAGTGCTTGTGACGTTTCAGGTTCAAACTGCAAGCTGGCATCATTCAGCTGCAAGCGCTCGAGGGCTTCACGCAAGTCGTTATAGCGGTTAGAATCTATCGGATAGAGTCCACAAAAGACCATTGGATTCATCTTTTTATAGCCAGCCAGGGCTTCTGCTGCAGGGTTGTTCGCTAAAGTAATCGTATCACCAACACGTGTGTCTGCTACAGTCTTGATCGAGGCTGCCAAATAACCAACGTCCCCTGCCATAAGAAAGTCTCGTGCTACTGCTTTTGGTGTAAAAATCCCCACCTCAGTCACCATAAATTCCTTACCGTTTGACATCAGCTGAATCGTATCTCCCACCTTGACAGAGCCATCGATAACACGAATCTGGAGGATGACACCACGATAAGCATCATATACTGAGTCAAAGATTAGGGCTTTGAGCGGCGCATCAACATCACCTTGGGGCGCTGGAACTTTCTCCACGACTTGCTCCAAGATTTCTTCGATACCTACACCTGCTTTTGCTGATGCGAGAACGGCTTCTGAAGCATCAAGGCCGATAACATCTTCTATCTCTGCACGTACGCGCTCAGGATCTGCTGCAGGAAGATCAATTTTATTAATGACTGGTAAGATTTCTAAGTCATTGTCCAGAGCCAGATAAACATTCGCCAATGTCTGCGCTTCAATCCCCTGAGCTGCATCGACGACAAGAATGGCTCCTTCACAGGCTGCCAATGAGCGCGAAACTTCATAGGTAAAATCGACATGTCCTGGTGTGTCAATCAGGTGGAAAATATAGGTTTCTCCATCTTTTGCCGTATACTCTAACTCGATAGCGTTCAGCTTAATCGTGATACCGCGTTCACGTTCCAAGTCCATACTGTCCAAAAGCTGGGCTTGCATCTCACGTTTCGAAACCGTTTCAGTCAGTTCAAGGATACGGTCAGCCAGAGTTGATTTCCCATGGTCAATATGCGCGATGATTGAAAAGTTACGGATTTTTTCCTTGCGCGCGTTCATTTCTTCTATATTCATCATTATTTCCTTAATAAAAAGTCTATTGCTTTTATTATAGCATAAAATCGCCCTCTCTTAGGCGATTTTTTTAGTCTAAAACTCTTATCAATTATTAAAACTTCACTCACAAGTTGTGAACAAGTGTTCTTTTCGCTCCCTGATTTCGAGTTCTCTAAGTGATGTCCAAACCATTTACTTGCAGTCTTTATTCATAGAAGAATCCCTGAATTTCTCACTTTATATTATGAATGACTTTGGCAGACAAAATTTTGTTCTGAATTCATTTTTATAATGTCACCATTCATGTGGCAATTCCATTCTTTTGCCCCGAGCTCTTATCTACTTGATCATGATAAATAAATAATTAATTAATAAAAAAACAGTGATTGAGCGAAAAAACTGAGGATTGTTCCTTATTCTGAAAGCAGTTCAATCATTTTTTCAAGAATTTCTTCTCTACTCTTGCTTCTTTTTAAATAATCGACATGATATTTTTCTGTTAATATTTCGATGAGAGCGGGAAAAAGTTGATTAAAACATTTGGAATCTTCAGGATTAATCGTAAAACTAATGATAAGGTGGATGACTTGATTGTCCCAATAGAGAGGCTCTTCTGGCTTCAGTATGAGCATTCCTGTCTTTTTACCCTCGTATTTTATGGAATGAGGTATAGCGATACCACTACTAAAAGTTGTTGGAGACAAACTCTCACGTTCAAATAGTTTTTCAACAAAACCCTTCTCAGAAAAGCCATTTTTAAAAAACCATTCGCCAATCTTTTCAAAAATCTCTGACTTTTTAGGTTCTCCTTTTAATTTCAAAAAAGCATTTTCCTGAATCAGTTGAGGTAAAAATGTACTCAAAAAATTTCGATATTGCTTATGATTGATACGGTCAATAGCTTCTCTAATGCGCATAAAATCTTTTTCCGTTAAGAATTCATGAATATGTACATACTCATACTGGTGTTCCTTCAATCTTTTACCAGATGATAGGACAAGGTCAACATCCTCTACAGTTTTCAAACTATTTGCCACAAACAAAAGCTCATCACCAAAGCGTTTTTCTAAAAGTTCAAGAACTCTGTTTTCACGATTAAGGTAGTCTGATATTTTAAGTTGGGTTCGTATCTTACTGGCACTTTGCTTTTGGTCGTCTAAAAAAGAACCAAGATGAAGTGCTAAAAAGGCTATTTCATCTTCCTCAATTTCGATGTCTAAGTCAAGCGCAATGAGTGAAGAAAGATAGACTGCTATATCAAACAAAATAGGATAACGCACTTTTATTTCAATGACACTCAGATTTCTTTTCACTTTCTTATCCTTCACTCTGTTGTAAAGATTTTGAGTATGGAGAAGCAAGCGCATGAGAAATTTTTCATCTGTGAAATCTATTAAAAAAACATCACTGATTTCTTTTAAGGCCCGATGAAGACTGTCTGATACTTCTTTAGCAACATATGTGTCAACCTGTTCATGATGATATCCCTTTTCTCCGTCGCAAAGTAAGGCAAGTTCAAGTTTATCTTTCTCTCCTAAAATAATGCCATAATTTTCCAAAAGCCACTGTGAAATCTCTTCAATCATTTTTAAAGATGGACTGGAGAAACTTTGTTGTCCTGTTAATTTTTGCTGATGTATAGCAATAATCAAGTGCAATATAAAATTTTGGAAAAAATAATTGTTGACATAAAAGCTATGACGTTTAAAAATAATCCTACAAGCTTCTGTCATTTCTGATAGGGAAATTTCTCCTAAAAATCTTTGCATTTCTTCTTCCAAACTATGGATACTGTCCCCTTGTTGCCGGATTAACCGCATGATAAGATGACGCTTTTTATTATAGTTTCCTTTTAAATAATAATGGAAATCATGTTGAGAGATAAATAACCCCTCATCGCTTATCATCTTTTGTAACACACCCATATCTTGGCGTATTGTTGCATCCGAGACCCATAGTTTTTCTGACAACTCAAACAGACTAACTCCCGCCTCATCGTTTTTCAATAGTAATTGTAATATTGCAAAACGACGACTATTTATAGAATCATCAATTTGTCCCCCCTCAATTTCTTGTTGCGCATTATACTTATAGCCTTCACGACTTGTTTCAATAAGTTCTGGTGTTTCCTCATTAAGTTGTTTTACATAGTAGCGAATGCTCCGATCGGTCACCCCCAACATCTTAGATAACTCTGCACCGGAAATAAAGTGTTGTTTCCTATTCTTTTTCAGGTATTCTAAAAGAATTTCTTTTTTCTTCATCACTTACTCCTGTTTATTTATTTTTTCATCAAAAATAGGACAGTATGCCAAAAAGGAGTTAAAAACTCCTTAAATTTCTGCACCATTTGTTGCAATAACCCTTTGATACCAACCAAAACTATCTTTTTTCAAACGTTTTCCAGATCCCTTGCCTTCATCATCAATATCAACGTAGATAAAACCATAACGTTTAGACATCTGTTGCGATGAACAACTCACAATATCAATCGGTCCCCATACACAATAAGCAATCACTTCTGCGCCTTCATAAATCGCATGCCCAACTTGCTCAATGTGTTGACTTAAATAATCTGAGCGATAATCATCGTGAACTTTATCATTAACTACTTCATCATACATGCCGAAGCCATTTTCTGCGATGATGATCGGTTTTTCATAGCGATCCCAATACTGTGATAAGGTATTATAAAGCCCTTTAGGATCGATGTTCCACCCCCACGGATTGGCTTCCAAATGTTCATTACTAGTAACATCATAAGGAATATGAGTATTTTTCGATGAATCCACCATTTGTGAAAAATAATAAGAAATCGCTAAATAGTCCATTGTATTCTCACGGAGTATCCGTTTCTCCTCCTCAGTTATTTCAATATGCAAGCCCTTTTCAGCAAAATAATTTAGGGCAACTTTTGGATATGCTCCTCTAAATTGCACATCCGTAAACATATATTGCATCCTATTGTGCCAGAGCGCAAGACTGATATCATCCGGCTTACATGAAGCTGGATAAGCGGTGCCATCCGCTACCATTGTCCCCACTTGGAGATCTGGTAGGTTTAAAGATTTAGCGTATTTTTGGATCAAAGCCGAAGCTACCATCTGATTGTGAACACCTTGATACAGTGCTTCTTCTTCGTTTTCATACTGGTCTTTACAGATGCCAAGAGAAAGAAAGGGCTCCACTTGTATCATATTGATTTGATTGATCACTATCCAGTATTTTACTTTTTTACCAAAACGGTCAAGTAAGACCTTACCATAACGCACAAACATTTCAATAACTTTCTTGTTTGCCCAGCCTCCGTATTCTAAAGTTAAATGAATTGGTGTTTCATAATGAAGCATCGTAATGATTGGTTCCATACCGACTTGGCGTATTTTATCAATCATTTTTTCATAATGTTCAAGTGCTGCTTCATTCGGCTCTAGTTCATCTCCCTGAGGGAAAACTCTAGACCAATCTATTGAAGTTCGAAAAGCTTTCATTCCTGTTTCTGCCAGCATTTCCAAGTCTTCCTCATAGGTATTATAAAAATCTATACCATGACGTTTTGGATAAAAATGTTCCGTATCCGTAATTGCTTTCCTTACTTGTTCTAAGGTCATTCCTTCTTGTTCAAGACGTTGAATCTCCATGTTGTCTAATCCTTTGTGATAGGGTTGGACATCAGAAGAATTAGGCATTTTACCATCTTGATTGTAAGCTCCATCAGCTTGTGATGCAGCCTGTGCGCCAGCCCAAAGAAAATCTTCTGGGAAATACGGGTATTTATTGTTTTTCATTTTATGCTCCTATTTTTTATATTAAATTTCATCTTCTTCAGCCCATTCTAAGTCTTGCTGCACAGCTTGTTTATCATAGACTTTGAAAAACGGGAAATAGATAATCCATGAAATCATAAAGTAAACAAGAACAAAGACAACACCAGCGACAGAATGAGTAATCAGCCAACCTGCTATCGGTGCAGGTGTATACCACATTTGGAAAGGCATATATGGTATCGGAACAAGTCCAAGCTTCATCACTATCCAAAGTAAGATTGGTCCTAATAAACCATTAATCCAAAACGGAAGCATGAGGATGAGATTGAAAGCAATCGGTGCGCCAAAAACCAGAGGTTCATTAATGTTGAAAATCGAAGGGACAATGGAAGCTTTACCAATCATACGTAAACGTTGTGATTTAGCCATAAAGGCCATCATAATACAAAGCGACAGTGTTGCACCACCGCCACCGATAAGTACCAGTGTCACAGCCTCAACAGTAAAAATATTTGTCGCTGCTTGACCATTTGCGACGAGCTGCTGGTTCTCAGCAATGGCAGGCAACATAATAGCATAAGAGACGGGTGTGATAACCCAACTTGAAATCCCAAATGAATAAAGGAAAGAAAAACCAAGGAAAATCAAGATTGTCAAGCCCCAAAAGCCTTGCCCCAAGTTCACTAGCGGATTAAAAATAGAATTAATGACTTCATAGATATTGATTTTAAGCTGGAAGGTAAAAAGCCAACCAATACTTAAAACAGTGATAATCGGAAATAAAGTATTAAACCAAGTAGCAACAAAATCAGGCAAAGCTGAGTCTTCACTTATAAATTTAAGTTTTGTAAAAACGTCCATGATTAAGCCTACAAAAAGCCCCGCCAACAAAGCTGCAATCATGCCCCCAGTACCAAAAGTATTGATGTCAAAGCTGATGATGCTCGTTTCTGGATTGATTGTTGGAAAAACAATCATCAAGAAGAAAGCCAAACCGGCAAGCCCTGCTTGTTTTTCAATACTCGTATGTTTCTTTTGCTTCATAAGAGCGCTTGGAATCAAGTAAGATAAGAAAACTGAAAAGAGTCCAAAAGAAAAAGTTGAAATCATCGAAAAATCAGGAAACCAGCTCACATAAGTGGTCACAATCGATAAAATTGTTGCAAAGGAACCAATCAAAATCATCGGCATACCAGCTAAAATTGCATCTTGAATGGCTGCAACCCAAGCGTTTTTGGCGAATTTATTTACTTTTGGTGCAAAAGATTCCGTCATCCACCCCATAAATTTATCCATTTTCTTTTTCCTCCAGTCGTTTATAAAGCTTAATGATTTCTTTCACTAAGTTGTGTTCTGTTTTGACCGTCATCACATGGTCTTGAGCATGGCCGAACAATGATGAATAAGGAATTTCAATTCCTTCCGCTTCCTTTTGTAGAGTTGATGTCTGTGCACGATGGGCCGCTATAAGCTCATCATTAGCTTCTTGCATCATTTGATCTGCTTGAACAAATTCTCCTTGTGATGCTTTATCTGCTGCTTTAAAGATTGCTTCACGTGCATTTCCAGCATGTAAAATTGCGCCCATTGAGACCATAGCAAGATCATCTCGTTCAAAAGTTTCTATATTTTCCATATTTTCCTTTAACTCCTTGCTTTCCTTTTTACTCTGCTTCAAACTGCTTTAGAGCAAATTCAATAAGCCCTTTACCGTCAAGCGAACCATAGACACGCTGGGGGATGATATTATACTTCACATCATTAGCCTCACATAATTCTTTGACTTCATCAATCATATATTTTAGATGGGGGGCAACCAAAAGTAAGTCTGTTTCCGGAAGAAGCGATGCAACTTCAGTTTCACTTTTTGCTTTAACTTCAACGTCTGCACCCAGCTTTTTAGCGGCCTTTCGAGCTGCTGCTGCCATAAAACCCGATGATGCGCCAGCACCACATGTTAAGAGGATTTGTTTCGTCATATGATTTCTCCTTTTTCCTTTCACTAATCCCTGAGAGCACTTCTAAAAACTCATACTTTGTCACTTTAGTTCAAATTTCCGGCCTGATATCAACGCTCCTCACACTCGAAAATCTTATCTCAGAGGCAAAGAGCAGCAGCTTTTTATAGGTATTCTCAGCTTATGAAAGTATTTCTTTGATGATTTCATTCTAGCACGATATGTTGGCGCTATCTTCTATTTTTATTTCCTAGTATTAGGAAACTTTTTTTACCTGTCTGATTACAAAAATAAATTGCTATAAAAGTAAAAAGGCGACTGCTTTCAGTCACAATACGCAAGAAAAAGTGCTTGACTCACAAAAAAAGACCAAGCAAGAGCTTGATCTTCATTTGATTTAACACGACTCTAAAACACGGAATGACGCAGAGTGCTGCTTTTGAGAATTTGAGAACTATTCAATTTAACACAACTCTAAAACCGGAAGCAAGAACAAGATTGAGATAGAAATGTTTGAGAACCATTCAATTTAACACGACTCTAAAACTCGGCCTCCGTTTTAATCCCAGTCACTTCCGTTTGAGAACCATTCAATTTAACACGACTCTAAAACCCGTCCATGAAACTTTTAACAATTGTGCCGGTTTGAGAACCATTCAATTTAACACGACTCTAAAACACTAATGTAGTAGAGTAACGCTGTCTTAGTGTTTGAGAACCATTCAATTTAACACGACTCTAAAACTGTCAATAACTTAATATCTTCATCGCGTTTGTTTGAGAACCATTCAATTTAACACGACTCTAAAACTTTATCTCTCTTATAACTTGTTGGTGTTGCGTTTGAGAACCATTCAATTTAACACGACTCTAAAACTATCGGATAACCATAGTTGTTATACCTTGTGTTTGAGAACCATTCAATTTAACACGACTCTAAAACTGAGTTGGATTTAAAACACCTTTTTTAAATGTTTGAGAACCATTCAATTTAACACGACTCTAAAACTTATCGATGTTGATATATATATCAGCATCGGTTTGAGAACCATTCAATTTAACACGACTCTAAAACATGCAATCACCTCTTTAGCAACAGGTTAAGGTTTGAGAACCATTCAATTTAACACGACTCTAAAACTATAAATCCACTTATAACAACCTTTCAGATGTTTGAGAACCATTCAATTTAACACGACTCTAAAACCTCAAATTTTCATAATTGAAATTTTAGATCATTGTCGTTCGGCGGACGACTGCCTTCAAAATTAATGGTTCAATCGTATTTATCTACCTTAATTATATCATATTTTCCACAACAAAATAGTCTTCATCAACGACAACTCGCTTCAAATTTTTAAGTTCTTCTACTTCTTCACTGTCTAAAAATAACACCGTTTGCTGGTTCAAATTCGCCGTTTCAATAATCAACTGATAATCCAAGGCAGGCATAAGTTGGCCCAGACCATAAAAAATAATCAAACCCTGGTGGTTAAATTCCTTCAAAACATTCAAAATCAACTGCGTACGTTCAAAAATAGAACTTGTTTCATCTTTGATTCTAATCTTCAAAAATTTGAACAGTTCTTCAACTTTATAGTTATAAGAAATATCTAGCTCAATATCTAAATCTTCAAAAATCTGACGATTGAAATATTCAACCGTTTGACCATAGGTCGCTTCAATAACCGTTTTTTCATTCATATCCAAGGTATCGATGATTCTCTTGAACAACATTTTCTTAATGGTCAAATTATCTAAATCAAATAGCAAAGGATGTTGAACTACGGTCACATTTTTTAAGGATTTAAAATCATCATTAAAGAGCAAAAACCGATAATCAGGATCAAGTCCCTTGTCCATTTGATAAATCGCATAAGCAAGCTGGCCATAAATATCAACAGATTTGACCACCAGCTGGTTAGCCTGATTTTTCAATAACTGCACTGGTGCATCTAAAATCGGAAAATTAATATTCATACAATCATCCTTCCCCTAGAAAGACCACGCGCGCGTCAGAATTAGCCACAGTCTGATTGCGTTTGCCCAAAATATAATCCATTGAGGCAAACTGCTTCTCTGTGACCTTCAGAATAACTACATGTCCCTCTTTGGGCTTATTTTTGAGTACGCGCGATTTAACTGTGTTGGCCTGAGTATTGTTCAGCGTTAGCTTGCTGTACACGGAATACTGAAGCATGACCCAACCTTCACTGATTAAGAACTTCCGAAATTTGGCATAGGCCTTACGATTTTCTGCCGTTTGCATAGGCAAATCAAAAAAGAGTAATTGGCGCATATATCGATAACTCATACTTTCTCCATATTTTCCCAAGTATATTCAAAAATCGGAACCTCATTTGACGCCTTATGCAGGCAATCAATGACTTTTTTCACATAAATTTCAGCAATATTGATTAAATATTTATCCTGACCTTCAAAATGATAGGTGCGATTATAGATTTCAAAAAGTTGACGTTTGATTTTGGGAAATTCTTCTATGCGATTACAATACACAATTTCGTCAATGAGTGGCCTGAAGGGTTCCATAAGGTCACTTGCAAGATTGTAATGATTGAAGACATTGCTGTGCTTGAGACCTAGCTGTGTCAAACAGCCATTTTTCACAATTTCCCGAGAAAAAATAGACAGTAAAAGGGCATAACCATAATCAAGACTGGCATTGATATCATTTGTTTGCTCACGAGTAAAATTTTTGCCAAAAAGTCCATTAAAATAAACTTTGGCTGCGTGCCCCTCACGGTTGCTTTCATCGTATAGATTGAGTTCATTGATATAACCCACAAGCATACCGTATTCCGTTTCTAAACCTTGGGATTTCAAATGTCTTGCTTGATTAGTGATTTTTTGCTTAATGACCGCTGTCCATACTGTCGCTTGAATGTCTTCCGACCAAGCAATTTGCTGGGCAATAGCTCGGCTTGAATCATGACTGCCGTAATAAGCTTGCAACTCCGCTGAAGGCAGGCGTTTTTCATCACAGAAAATCAATTTTATTTTGTAGCTGATGAGTTTGGCCACTAAAGCTGAAGTGATAACAATATCAGTAGTTTCAAGCATGAGAGTGTGAATTTCAGATAAATGGATTTTTTCAATCCTGTTAGCTGATTTGTAAATCAGAGCGTTATTTTGATAAGACAGCTTACTGTGTTGATTGACAACAACAATTCTCCAGGTCATAATGTTTGCACTTTCTGTTTTGTTTTGATACAATGTCTGTGTTAAAGAATACTTGAGAACTATTCAATTTAACACGACGAAGTTAAAATAAGCCGATGTATGAAACAATCCATCTGAAAGAAGTGCGTAATCAGCTCTCATGAGTAGGTCTGTCATCGGGCCGTTTTTTTATTGTTCAAATCAAAAATCAAGAAAGACTTGCGCCAAATTTGCTCAAGCCTTTTTGACTTCTTTGGATAGCTATTTTAATTTTTCTCTGGTTTCGTAAAGTCCTGTTACGGATTGATGAATCAAAGTTGATTCTGTCAAATCCATACCATATTTCTCAGTATTCAAAGATTTTTTTCCAGGTTTATTTTCTTCTTGTTTTTTCCAAGTTCTTTTGAACATTTTAATCAAGGATTCAATTTTTTCATCTAAGTTTTGATTTTCAAATTTTTCTTGTTCTGAACCATTCAAAATACTCTCTACAGAAATACCTTCAAACTTTCCAAGAGATGAAAAGAATTGATTATCAGCAACAAATTTCATATAAGATTTGAACTGTAAATTCAGCTTCTTATGCAACATGTCCTCCCCAATCTCATGCTTAAGAGCTTCGATCCCTTTAATATTCATATCTATCACATTTTTATCTTTGCTTCTTGAAGTCTGCAGAATCCTGCTCAACAACTGATACTCCTCACGCGTTGCATGGTACTGTTTAAATGGCCATGTAAAACTATATGAGGTTATTAACCGTTCTTTTTCGTCTGCCATTACTACCTTAGAATTATTTGGAATTTTACCTCTAACTATCTTGATATTTGAAAAATCTTTGAATTGTTCTTGAAGATAATCCAGAGTATTTTTTTCAATCCTGGATTTAAAAACAACCGGAACACGGGCTAAAGTTATTTTATGATTTCCTTTTTTATCAGTATATGAAAATGCAATAGAATACGCTGAATTAAGATTATCAAAACCACCATATTTCTCGACACTCAGATGAGTTTTTAAAGGAATAACCCCTTTCGTATCTCTATTTTTATTTGTCCCACCATAAAGACTTTCATCAGAAAATTTTCCTTTGTGTTCCTCAGTTTTCTTAACCACATTGACCTGCTTATAGCTCATAACTTTATCAATAGTGTTCAAAGCTTCATTCCGCTTAGCAATTAACTCACCTGTTTCAAGATTCACCCAATTTTCTTCTCGCATTGTCGTTAGGAACTGACGGAAGTTATTCTTGCGTGTCGTTGCGTATTTGCCCAGTTGTTTGAGAATTCCTTTATCATATTGCCCATAAACCAAAATTTTGCGCTGATTTTCTGGGAATGTCAGGTACAAATAATTAGCCACAACACCATTCAAATAAGCATCATGCGCATGATGGTAATCATTGATTTCACGGACTTTATAAAAACCCTCATGCAGCTTTTCTTGTACAAATTTACCATCTACAATTTTGCCACCAGCCTCTAAATAAGCCTGTAGTTCCTTTTCCGTGAGTTCTTCTTTAGCCAGATAAATCACACCTTTACGAAACTGGCTGGTCAAGCCGGCTTTAGGAGTCAAAATTTCAGTTTTATTCTCTTCAAAATAAGCGGTCAAAATTTGCGCTACATTTTTGGTGATTTGCCGAGTTTCGACGAGCTGGCGATTGATAAATCCAGTCAAATCTTTTTCACTCGGTTTATCGTCCTTCCACTGGTCTGCTTTGGTCAGGTTAGCATATTTTTTACGAGAAATCATGCCGGCATCAAGCAATATTTTCCAGTAACTACGCATGTTTTTAACCACTTCGCTAGATGGGACATCGCCACCTTTTTTCTGATTACTTTCCCTTGAAACAAGTACTTTATTATCCCAAGAGTTGTCTGTAGTATAAGTTTGCGGGATGATATGATCGACTTCATAACTGGATAAATGACTTAAATCTAGCGACTCTCCAGTATACATATCACGGCCGTTCTGCAAGTAGTAGAGGAAAACTTTTTCATTATCAAAATTTTGATTTTCATCTAATTTAATAGCATCACTGAGATTTTTTTGCAGGTCCTTAATCCTATCCACCCGCTTTTTTGTGCGTTTAGAGGTTTGGTTTTCACGCGCCATTTCAATAACCACACGGCTGATGTTCTCCTTGCCCAAAATCTCGGTCAGCTCATCTACAACTTTCAAACTCTGCCAAATACCGCGCTTGATGGCAGGACTTCCTGCTAAATCAGCCACTAAATCATAGGATAACTGATTGTTTTTGAGCTTACCCAACTGGGCTTTTTCAATCTGCTCAGCGAAAGTTTTGGACTTGTCGTTAATGAGCGACATGAAATTTTGATTATAATCATTGGCCGTGCGCAGATACTCCATAATGGTTTTGCCGTCGTCTGTAAGGCCGTCCAAAAGTCGACGAGACAAACGTCCCCAGCCTGTGTAATGTTTCTTGGACAGCTGGCTAACTTGTTCAGGAGTAAGTAACTGACCCCTTTCATCGTTGAACTTCTTGATTTGCCGTTTGAGGATTTGATTGTCTTCAAAAATCGTTTGAAATTCTACTATTCTGTCAAAAAAGGCTACATTTTGTTTAATCAGCGCTTCGTCATCAACCACGCGCAATAAGTCTTGATAGGTGGTCATTTTGGTGTTAAAATTATTTTGAAGTTTATCTACGCCAAAGAACATTTCTTTACTGTAGGGTTCTTGCGTGATATTATTGCTGACTAGGCATTCATAAACATCTCTTTTTGAAACTGACCGCTTTTTCTTCCAAACTTTATCAATAAGGAGTTTTCGCGTTTTTGCATCAAATGGGTTTCTTCCATGATCAAAATAACCTGAAATCATCAGTTCTTGTAAGACAGTAAATTCTTGATACAAAAGACTATGTTGAGGTAAGACTTTTTCTTCGGGCAAGTAAGTATCAAAATTGGTCATCCGTTGAATGAATTCTACTGCTGATGCGTCTTTATCTACCACATTTTCAATATTCCAAGGCGTAATTTTTTCATCTTTTTTATCTGGTCGTTTTTGCATCCAGGAAAAACGAGATTTGTCAGATCTTTTCTGCCCAATTTCTCCCTGATTGGCAGGTGTCAGCGGACCAACGTAATAAGGGATCCTGAACTTCATTAAGGTTTGAATCTTGTATTCATTGCTGCCTTCAGCTTTTTCTTCAAGGAAAGCAAATTGGCTGGCTTGTTTTTCAATGATTTTGACCAGTTCATGTTCATGCACCTGATAAGGAATGGCACCATTTTTGAACATGCGTTGCTTAGGCAAATAAGTTTCAAGTTCTATTTGCTTGAAGATGTCTCGGACTTCTGGCAAATCTTTAAGTGGCTCTAAAAATTTGACCAAATATTTGTAGAAATTTTCTTGTGTAGCATAAGCCAGTTTTGGACCCTTATCAAAGCCTTTAACATAAGCTTTGTAATTGTTTTCCAAGTTTTTCTTGAACATTTCTGCGTATTTTTCTGCACCTAAATGCTCACGTACAAGAGTTTTCAGAGCTTTTAAATCACGCGCATGATTGTCATATTTTTCAATCATCGCAAGGCTCAATGACGGTTGTCCATTCATGATACCTGCCAAAATCATAGACTCATAAACTGCTTTAGCCTGTTGGATAATGATTAGTTCTTCTGGTTCTAAAACAGCTTCTAACTCGCCGTATTTCTCGTTAAAATTTTCTTTTGAAAAATATATATCTTTCGGCATGTCTTCATTCATTTTCTCAGCATACTCTGCCTTATCAAAAATGCCCGAAATATCTACTTTATTTCCAACAATGGCCTTGAAAATCGGTAATTCTTTCTTAAAGCCTAGAATATCTTTTGAAATCTGTTGAGACTTAGTAGATTTTGATATTTTTTCTTTGAGTATTTTTTCAATTTCAGATAATTTGCTACTGTCAAATTGCTCAACATGCTTACGAAATTCAGTTTCTTCAAAATCCTCTCGCCTAAAATAATCATTAAGACTACTAAAAAGCCTCTTAAGATTATCTTGAATGTTGATATTTTCAACATTCATCGGCAAACCCTCTTGAATAAAATGTCCTCGAAATTTAAGAATATGATGCATAGCCAAATAGATCAAACGTAAATCACTAACCTGATTATTCATCAAATGATGTCTCAAATGATAAATGGTCGGAAATTCCTTGTAATATGCCTTTTCCTCTGCTTCTGTTCTGAACAGTGGGTACTTTACAGGGGCTATTTGCTTATCTTCCAGCCATAAAAAGGACTCATTCAAGCGGGCGAAAAAGTTCGGATCTTGCTCGGCCATTTCACTGGAAAAAATTTCTTGTAAGTATAATAAACGCTCACGACGACGTTTCAAACGTCTGCGCGTACCTCTTTTCCCACGTGCATCCGCAGCTACTTGTCCTTCTTCAAATAAACGCACACCCCAAAAATTTTTGTGCACACGTTTGTCTAGACCGCCCACTTTCATTTTCTTGCTGACCAGACTAAAATCATCCTTCAAAACAGCCCAGCCGACAGAGTTTGTCCCGATATCAAGACTAATCGTGTAATTTTTCTTTGCTTTCATACACACCTCTTCAAATTTTTCTGTTCTACGTAATCATCGCTGAATAAAAATTATTTCTAGTAACATATTTTAATTTCTTATCCCCTTTTGATTACGCTTTCACAAATATTTTAACATATTCTCTCATGTTTTTAAAAATAATATTTTCATTTTTGTATAGGCATCACAATGACCTAAAGCTGCGCTAATGCTTATCAGGTTAGTTAGAGAAAAAACAAAAATTGGCTACTTTTGAAATCACTCTCCCTGTAGCATTAAAAAAATATCACTCATACTTGGCAGAGACAAAATGTAGAATTTGATAAAATTTTCAAACAAAAAATCGAGAGTGTCACTCTCGATTATTTCTTATATGAGCTCAACTTTAGGGAGACAACGTTTTTGTGACTTTTTGTACCAGAGATGAAATTCAATCAAAACGCATGGCTTTAAAATTTTCATTTTCTTGAGGAAATTCCTGTTTTATTTCCCCAATCTGACCGACTTCAACGGTAATCTGTCCTGAGAGAAATTCTGTCAAATGTCCGCCAAAGGTCTTGTCATCGCTTAAAAAGTGTAAATGAGCCCCATCACCATATAAGTCCGCCAAAAACTTAGGTGACCAAATCCCAACAATCGTTCCTGAGATATTTTTTTCCGTGAAATATGGCTGTTCAGCCAATATTTCCAAATAATCCTTCGTATTCTTTGCGGGTTTTGAGCTAATTTCTACAACATCAAAGTGTCCTGTCATTTTTAGACTGTAGGCTGTATTGCGCGTTGGAAACTTTTCTGTCAAGTCATGCAAAGTCTGCATCGTTAGACCGTTGACCTTATAAGTCGCAAAGGGTTGGTGATCAAGTACTGCAACATAAGGCAAAGTCTCTTCTGGCTTAACTAAGCGTACTTGATTTTCAGAATTGCCGTGATAAGCAGTACCGTCAATAATAATTACTTCTCCATCAGCACCATCTAAGGTACCAATACCAATTTGTCCATATTTTAAAGCTTCTCCAGCAGTTATGGTTCCTTCGTAAAAACCACCATAAAGGGTATTAAAAGAGCCATGCTGAAAAATCGCACTCATTTTATTTATAAAACTTTTAACCATAAAAGCATTATAACATATACCCTATTTTTTGTCATCTGTTTTATTTATAAATTTTACCGCACTTTTATGTATTTCTTTAAGATTAATACCTTGCTGACGTGCTGCAAAAATGCAGCCACAGTAGCATTGACGGTAGATATCATATGCTTTGCACATCTCCACAGAGCGTTTCCAGCCATTGTTTTTCTTGAAGTCGCTGGGCAAATAGTGGACAGCATAGATTTTTTGCATGTCCAGACCAATCTCATTAATAAGCTGTCCGTTCTTTTTAGGACTTAGTGTAATAGCTGTACCAAAGTAATCATAGCCAAGTTCTTGCGCCTTTTCTGCGACAATATCTAAACGCATCTGGAAGCAAGCTGTACAACGGGAAGCGCCTTCTGCTTCATTTTCCAGATTGTGTAGCTTCACCATTCTCATAAATTTATTTGGTTCATAGGGTGCGGCAAGGAAAAGAACATTGTTTCCTGTTCTTTTATTAAATTCCTCAACAAAGTCTTTCTGAACTTTCTCGCGACGCTCGTACTCACTCCGCGGGTGTATGTTGGAGTTTGAAAAATAAATCGTCACCTCAGCACTTTGACAAAGATACTCTAAACTATAGGTCGAACAAGGAGCGCAACAAGAGTGCAGAAGAATTCTAGGGCGAAGCCCTTCAGCTTCCCAACTTTCACGCATTTTTTGATAGACACGGTCATAGTTAATTTTTTGATGAGGATTCATCTTTTCCAGTATCTCGTTAGCATTTTTCATGCTCTTATTTTAGCATATTTTATCTCAAGAGTTTTTGGGAGTTTAGCCTCTATAAAACTTTTCTTTTTAAGCTTTCAATCTTTACTGATTTATATTTTAAAACTCTTCCACCCCTCTCTACCTCTGACCACATTGAATACTTTTTATTTAAAACTATACAAGCCTATACTTCTTCTTTAATGCAGGAACTTTATCCTCCTCAAGCACCTAATCTATGGTATAATATCATATTATGACTATGAAAACTTCATTGGCAACTTTAGTTGGAAAAAGCTCACGTTTGATTTTGGAGAAAGTTTTTAAACGTGGCAGCACTTTGCCAGGTAAGATTGCTTTAAAATTTGATCCTGAAATTCTGACCAGTTTGACGAAAGATTATGAAATTATCGTAATCACAGGAACAAATGGTAAAACATTGACGACAGCCTTGACAGTTGGTATATTAGAAAAAGCTTTTGGTAAGGTCGTAACCAACACTTCTGGCGCTAATATGATTACAGGGATTACTGCGACTTTCTTAACTGCGCCTAAAGTAAAAAAAGGCAAGAAGGGTTTTGCAGTCTTGGAAATTGATGAGGCATCTTTGCCAAAAATCACGGAATACATCAAACCTTCTCTTTTTGTCTTCACAAATATTTTCCGAGACCAGATGGATCGCTATGGCGAAATTTACACAACCTATGACTTTATCGTGAAGGGAGCGGCCAATGCACCAGAGGCAACTGTCTTGCTCAATGGAGACAGTCCACTCTTTCATTCTCGTCCATTGGTAAATCCTGTCAAATATTATGGTTTTGATTATGAAAGTCATGAACCCAAGCGTGCCCACTATAACACAGAAGGTGTCGTCTGTCCGGAGTGCCAGCATATTTTAGACTATAAACTTAATACTTATGCTAATCTCGGAAATTATATTTGTCAAAACTGTGGTTTTAAACGTCCTAAACTAGATTATTATGTATCAGAACTGACTGACATTACAAATACTTCTTCTCAATTTGTCATTGGCGGTACTTCCTATAAAATTAACGTTGGAGGCCTCTATAATATTTATAATGCCCTCGCTGCTGTCTCTGTCGCTGAATTTTACGGAGTTCCTGCTGAAACAATCAAGGCTGGCTTTGAACAGTCCAAAGCCGTCTTCGGTCGCCAAGAAACGTTCAACATTGGCGAGAAAACTGCCACTATCGTTCTTATAAAAAATCCAGTCGGAGCAAATCAAGCGCTGGAAATGATGAAGCTTGCAGACTATCCCTTCACACTGGTCACCCTTCTCAATGCCAATTATGCGGACGGGATTGACACAAGCTGGATATGGGATGCTAATTTTGAACTGATTCATGATATGACTATTGATCAGATATTTGTTGGTGGCGTGCGTTACAGCGAAATGGCCAGACGTTATCGTGTATCTGGCTTCGATGAGCGCAAAATTCATGAATTTGAGTCGCTCAGCCAAGTACTTGAAGCAATCAAAAATCAAGCGGACAAGCACATTTATATCTTAGCAACCTACACAGCCATGTTAGAAATGCGTGAGCTTCTGGCACAAAACCACCTGATTGGAAAGGAGCTACACTAATGGTTTATACTTCTTTAACATCAAATTTAGACGATCCTAAATATGACCTTCGTGTTGCCCACCTTTATGGTGACTTGATGAACACCTATGGTGACAATGGCAATATCCTCATGTTGAAGTATGTTGGCGAAAAGTTAGACGCTAACATGACTTTCGACATTATTTCTCTGGAAGATAAGTTTGACGAGAACTTTTACGATTTGGTCTTTTGGGGCGGTGGGCAAGACTACGAGCAAGAAATTATTGCAGACGGCTTTAAAAATATAACAGAACCCCTCAAAGCCTATATTGAAGCAGAAAAACCAATGCTTGCCATTTGTGGGGGTTATCAAATGTTGGGGCAGTACTATATCAATGCGGCAGGTAATAAAATCAACTGCACAGGCATCTTGCCACATTATACGAAAAATCTAGGCAATGACCGTTTTATCGGTGACATACAAATCCATAATGAAGATTTCAACGAAACTTACTATGGTTTTGAAAATCACTCAGGCATCACTTATCTTGGTAAAGGGGAAAAGCCTTTAGGTAAGGTCATTTATGGTGGCGGCAACAATCCTGACGACAACACCGAAGGGCTTCACTATAAAAATACTTTTGGAACTTACTTCCACGGTCCCATTCTCTCGCGTAATGCACGCTTAGCCTACCGTCTCGTAACAACTGCCCTCTATCAAAAGTACGGGCAAGACTTGGAACTTCCAACTTTTGAAGACATCTTAGCCCATGAGGAAAAGGGGCAACAAGTCTCTGACCTTAAACGCAAGGCTGAGTAGTGTTACAGCAGAAACTCTCAAGACTGCCGAAAAATAAGAGTAAATCATGAAAACAAAAAATGGAACCTTAAAGAGAAGACGGTTCCATTTTTTTATTTTCAGATAAAGTGAATTTTTACTATCTTTTTATGTCAATACAGGCTATTAATCAATCGACTTCAAGGCACCTAGCATATCAACCTTTTTAAGTTTCCGATGAACAACCACACTCAGTCCTAAAGTTGTTGTTAAGGTTATGATAGTGGAAAGTAAAAGGTTACTCCACAGCAGATTAGGATTAAACATCGTTAAATCTGTTGGCAGCATCGTGATAATCACATGGTGGAAGTAAGCCCCCAGACCAAAACCAACCAATATACCTAGAATGCTTAATAAAATAGTTTCTCGATAAATATAAAGAGTGACCTCTCGGTCGTAAAAACCTAAAACTTTAATGGTAGAAAGCTCCCTAATTCTTTCTGACACATTGATATTGGTTAAGTTGTAAATCACGATGATAGCCAGCAAAATTGCACATCCTATCAGTACAAACATGACACTATTGATACCATGCAAGAAAGCATCAATCGTCTTTTGCAAATCGTTATTTTGTGATACGGTAATCGCTCCTGGGCTTTGCATAAAGTCCACCGCCACTTTTTGACTCGCTGAATGGGAAGCATCTTGAAGCTGGAGGAGATTTGCATTAGGACTAAAATTTTCACCAAAAACTTTTTTATAATAGTTCTGATTCATAAACATATAGTGTCCCATATACATCTCAGCGATACCTGCAACCTTAACTTTTACTTCTTTATCGTTGGTAGTTTTCAAGACAACCTCATCGCCGACTTTAGCACTAAGAAGTCCAGCTAGTTTTTCACTGAGAATTGCCCCTTGATTCGATAAAGGCAAGATTTTCTGACTGATGCGATTGCGCAAAGTAACAAAGTTCCCAAAGTCTTGTTCATTTCCTGGTACCATAAGACTAATGTCTTGTCTGTTGTTATGAGCCTTTTGATGTAGATGCTCAAAATGTACAGTCTCATACGCTTTGATATTCTCTGAGTGAAGGAAATGGTTGAGCTCGTCCTGCTCTTTTTGTGTTAAACTATCTTGCGAAACAGCAAGCATATTATAATGTAAAATCTCTCCAAACTGTTTCTGACCTAGCCCTGAAATGGAGTCACGAATACCAAAACCCATAACAAGGAGAGCCGTGCAGCCAGCTACACCCACAATCGTCATCAACATGCGTTGCTTGTAACGGAAAATATTTCGTGCTGTAACCTTATAAGTAAAGCTCATGCGTGACCAAATAGGCTTGATACGTTCCAGAAAGATGCGTGACCCTGCTTTAGGCGCTTTTGCTAGGAAAAGCGTTGCAGGTACACCACGTAACTCAGCCTGCGTTACAAGATAAGCAGGTAAAACCGTGCAGGCTAACGCAATCACAAAGGAAACCACTGTCCAAAATGGGGAAAAGGTCAAAATTAAGTCAGAAAAAGTTGACGATGCAGAGTAGGCATTGAAAACCACATAGGGCAGCACAATATGTCCTAATATTGTACCTACTGTTGCCCCTGCACAGGCAGATACAGCACCATATACAAGGAACTTCCTTCTAATTTGTGTATGAGAGTAGCCCAGTGCCGTAAGCAAGCCCATATTTCCTCGTTCTTCTTCTACAAAACGAGTCATTGTCGTCAAACTTACAAGTACTGCTATTGCAAAAAGAACAACGGGAAAGATGTCAGAGAGAGTATCAATCCTTGTAGAATTATCAATGAAGTTCTGATAACCAGGATTGCCTTCTTTACGGTTGTTCACTGTGTAGACGGGAAGAGGAAGATGCGCTAGCTTTTCTTCCTGCTCCTGTAGCTTACTTCTACTTTCTTCAAGTTTTTCCTTGGCTTCATTTAGGCTATCTTGCATGGCTTGAAACTGTGCATTATTCCCAAATAGAAGCTTCTGCTGATCCAGTGATACTTTCGCTTCTCGAAGTTTTTCTTCCTCAGCAGTGAGTTGCATTAAAGCCTTGTTTAGCTGCGCTTGTGGCTCACTTTTTATGTCCATCAAACGTTTCTGAGGTTGTTTGGCCAGCAAAGTTTTTAAAGCCTCTTGATAGTAATCGGATGTTGACATAAATGTACTGTCATAAGGACTAAGACCTTGCATAGATTTAAAACTTAAACGGGCAATCATATACACATCTGACTGAAAGACTTCAGGAGAAACAACGGCATAGCCACTAAGTTGACCCGTTCCGACATTGGTTTGCCCGTAAAAATTTTTATCAACAAATTCACTTGATTTCACGAAACCAACCAGTTTAAATTCATGTGTTTTTAAAATAGAGCTGCCATTATTTTTGCCTTCAGTTACACGAATAGTATCTCCAAGCTTGTATTTATCTTGATGAAGAAAGTCCAAAGCCATTTCATTCTTTTCTTCTGGCATTCTTCCTGATACAAGCTCGTAGGTCGAAAGCTTTTCCGCTTGCGAAAAGAGTCGGAGAGCAGTCTTTTGATCAGGAAGAAGGACATCTTGAAAATAGCCAAAATCAGCTGTTTGTAGGCCTTCTATCTGACGGATAAGTGCCTGATCAGAACTATCTAAACCAACTGTTGAGGTCACACTCATATCAGCCAAATGATGGCGTGCATAAAATTCCTCAGCTGTCGCACGCATATTGGGACCAGATAACTTTAAGCCAACAAAAGCAAAGACACCTAAAGCCATAAGTGAAAAAATAGACAGAAAACGTCCCAACGAGCCGGTAATGGAACGTCGAATACTTTTATGGAGTGTTTTTGTTTTCATAGCATTACCACTCAATCATTTCGATATCTAAAGGTTTCTCATTGACTGTGATTTCCTTAACTTTACCATCATGAACATGAATAATACGATCCGCAATTTGGCTAATCGCAGCATTGTGTGTCACAATGATAACTGTTGCCCCCTGAACCCGTGCCATATCTTGTAGTATCTTCAAGACCTGCTTTCCTGTTTGATAATCTAAGGCTCCAGTTGGTTCATCACAAAGAAGAAGCTTCGGATTTTTAGCAATGGCACGTGCAATAGCAACACGCTGTTGCTCACCACCTGAAAGCTGTGAAGGAAAGTTGTCTAAACGATGCCCAAGTCCCACACTTTTTAAGACCTCAACAGGATCCATAGCATTCTCAACAATTTCTGAAGCAAGCTCTACATTTTCCTTTGTCGTCAAATTATTAATCAAGTTATAGAATTGAAAAACAAAACCAACATCCCGCCTACGATAGGTAATCAACTCCTTAGCAGAAAGTTCAGCAATATTTGTCCCATCTATGACCACCTGCCCCTCATCACTAGAGTCCATTCCACCAAGGATATTCAAAATAGTGGACTTACCTGCACCAGAAGTCCCTAAAATAACAGCCAATTCACCTTTTTCAATGCTAAAATTCACATGGTCATTGGCATATATTTCTTCTCCTCCAGATTGGTAAATTTTTGATTCGTTTATTATCTCAATATAGGACATGTGTTCCCCCTGTAAGCGTTTGTATTACTCTATTATACCATACTCTCACCCCTCATTTTATTGGTTTAATTACAAAAAAACGCCAGCCTAAAAGCTCACGTCTTCTTATATTCTTATTTCCAAAAATCATCAAAAACGGTAATGGGCAGGTGACGCTTGTGTTCCGTTTTAAGATACCAATTTTCGATTTTTTCTTGTGCTTCGGGGCTGATTGAGCGACCTTCTGTATAGTTGTCAATATCCTCGTAAGTCACACCCAAAGCGACTTCGTCTGCCAAGCCGGGCTTGCCATCTTCCAAGTCTGCTGTAGGAACTTTCTCATAAAGAGAAGGTTCTGCGCCTAAAGCGGCGAGCAACATTTTACCCTGACGTTTATTGAGACGGAAAAGCGGCAACAGGTCAGCACCACCATCACCAAATTTTGTGTAGAAACCTGTGATATTCTCTGCTGCATGATCTGTCCCTAGCACAGCACCTTGCATGCCACCTGCAATGCCATATTGGCTAATCATACGTTGCCGTGCTTTGATATTTCCCTTGTTAAAGTCAGAAATTTCCACACCTGTTGCTTCTAAAGCCCTAACTTGCGCATCAACGGCCTCTTTAATATTTACTACCAAACTAACGTCTGGTTTGATAAATTCAAGAGCTCTTTGGGCATCTGCTTCATCTGCTTGCACACCATAGGGTAAGCGAACCGCAACAAACTTATAATCTTTATTTCCAGTTTCGGCACGCATTTCTTCCATGGCAATTTGTCCCAGACGTCCCGCCAAAGTCGAGTCTTGACCACCAGATATGCCCAAAACATAAGTTTTAATAAAAGGGTATTTCCTCAAATAATCTTTGAGAAAGTCAATAGACTTACGTATCTCCTCTTGTGCATCTATAGTGGGTTTGACTCCCAACTCTTTGATAATTTTTTCTTGTAAAGACATATTCACCCCAAAATTTTAGCCATATAAAATTCATCGACCAATGCATCATTGATTTTAAGAGACTGGCTACGTACTCCTTCAATAATAAAACCATTTGTTTTATAACAAGATATTGCTGCAGCATTATTCACTGCGACTGTGAGCTCTAAGCGAGAAACTCCTGTATTTTGAGCCCAGTCCTCAAGCTCAGTAAACAAGCGGCTCGCAATACCTTGACGACGATAGTCTGCACGAACGGCAACAACAATAGAAGCTCTATGCCGTGCACGTCTATAGGCCTGACGAAAGGCAGCGAGATAAGCAACCAGCACACCTTGATCGTTGTCGGCCCCTATCAAAAAGTCAGTTGAAGCAATCTGATTGGCCAACTCATGTCGCTTCGTTTTTTGCTCATCCGGTTCAATCAGCATAAATTTGTTTTCTTGATAGATTTCTTTTTGTAATTGACCAAAAGCCTCCGCATGAGCCAGTTCAATGTTTTTTATTCTCATAGTATCAATCCACTTTCATTTCAGAAACTTTGGCGCGCACTTGCCTGATGAGGTGCATCTTATGGTTCCACAGTTCTTGCGACAAGTCAACAGGATAAGGCTGAGGATTGAGATTACGCTTATACTCATCCCAAAGCTCTGTCAAGTTTGCTGCAGCAAAGCTCTTGATTTCTTCTAAGCTTGGCAAAGTATAGACCTGTTGCCCCTTAACAAAAATCTCTTTGAGTAAGGATTTTGCCTTAAAGTCGCGTACATTTTTATTGATGAAAGTATGTACAGGATGAAACATATAAATTTCATCAAGCTGGTCTGGTCTTTCATCATCAAATGTGATATAGTCTCCTTCAGATTTACCATCACTTTCTCTTGTTATACGCCATATTTGTTTTTTACCCGGTGTCGAAACCTTTTCAGCATTGCTTGATAGCTTAATCGTATCCTGCATTTCACCCTGATCGTCTTCCATTGACACGAGCTTATAGACAGCACCCAGCGCTGGCTGATCATAGGCTGTGATAAGCTTGGTCCCCACACCCCAGACATCAATCTTCGCTCTTTGCATTTTCAAGTTTAGGATAGTTGCCTCATCTAGGTCATTTGAAGCATAAATTTTAGCCTCGGTAAAGCCAGCCTCGTCTAATTGCTTACGTACTTTTTTGGAGATGTAAGCCATATCGCCTGAGTCGATGCGCACACCTTGGAAGTTGATTTTGTCGCCAAATTCACGTGCCACACGAATGGCTGCCGGAACACCAATGTTCAAAGTATCGTAAGTATCCACAAGGAAGACACAATCTTTATGCGTTTGAGCATAAGCCTTGAAGGCTTCATAATCGTTGCCGTAGCTCTGGACTAAAGCATGAGCATGTGTCCCACTCGGTTTAATGCCAAAGATCTTAGCCGCACGCACATTACTTGTTGCATCTGCACCTCCGATATAGGCCGCACGCGTCCCCCAGATGGCAGCATCCATTTCTTGTGCTCGGCGTGTGCCAAACTCAAGCAATGGGTCATCCCCAATGACAGACTTAATACGTGAAGCCTTGGTCGCAATCAATGTTTGGAAATTAATGATATTGAGTATGGCCGTTTCGATAAGCTGACATTCGGCTAGCGGCCCTTCTATCTGAACCAAAGGTTCGTTGGCAAAAACGAGTTCTCCTTCTTGGACAGAACGGACTGTACCTGTAAAACGAAGCTGCGCCAGATACTCTAAAAAATCCTCAGGATAATCCAAATCACGGAGGTAAGAAATATCCGTTTCTGTAAATCTTAACTTGTTCAAGTAGTCAACCATGCGTTCCAGACCTGCAAAAATAGCATAGCCGTTTTCAAAAGGCATTGAACGGAAAAAGACTTCAAAAACAGAATTACGCTGATGACGCCCCAGTTCCCAGTAGGTCTGCATCATATTTATTTGATAAAGGTCTGTGTGTAAAGTTAAACTATCGTCTAGATATAGTGGCATGGTAACTCCTTTTATGAGTGACAAATTATATTCTAGCTCTATTTTAACAAAATTTAACAGTAAATTGTATTGTCATCTCTCCTCTTCTCTTAAGTTTATCGCATATTTTTCACTTTTACAGAATATTAATCATTGGAACAGGTTATTTTTTTAAATATCGTTTCTAAATTCCAGCACCATAATAGAGGGAAAAAAATCAGCTTTACTGTTTTTGAGCTATAACACCCACGAAACACTGGTAACACAGTGAAAACTCATATTTTTGAGTTTTTATAAATTGACAGTCACAAAAAATTCACAAAATGATAGGAGCACTAAAAGCTGGATCTATCGGACAGCAAAGACGAAAAGTCTCTTTGTTTATTAAATTATTTTTTAAAAATAGAAAAACATGAGATAATGATTAATGTAATATTAAAAAATAAGAAAAGAGATTTTTATGACTAAAAACAGAACTTTACATGAAGAAAAACGTAAATCCCAGCAAAAGGCCAAACGCAAAGCTCGGCTTCACAAAATCGAAACAGCAACCGCCACATCCGCGCTTCTGCTCAATCCAGCTGTAGTGAGCGGAAAAGTGTTAGCTAAAAAAGCGGATGCCATCGGTGAGCCCCAAACCGAGCTGGTCGTCGAAGCACCAACGCCAACAGAAATCCCAGAGCTCGCAGCAATTGAAGAGCTTGAAACAGGTGCCGAGGAGAGCGCTGTACCAACTGAAACATTTGGCGTCAATCTAGAACTGCCACTACAAGTACAAGATTTTTCCGAAACATCAGTTCAGACTCCAGTTCAAAACGTAGATATTGCTCCGACAGCCATAGCAATCTCTCCGACAGTCACAGGAGTCTGGTCTGGCATCAGTTATGAGTATGTATCAGAAAGTGGAATTTTGAACATCACAGGAGGCCAACTTCCCTATAATACTGGTGGAGGCGTGCACTTTGACACCCTTGAACAGACTATCGGTCCAATCCGAGAAATAAACTTTACAGGAAAAACCTATGCTTCAGTCAATCATTATGGACTGTTTTGGCGTTTGGAAGAGCTCACAACGATTAATTTCAATGGAAATTTTGATACTTCTTCTACAAAAAACTTCGAATCTTGGTTCCGCTGGACACCCTCTTTGACTCACATTGATTTGAGTACACTCAGCACATTAAATTTAACCACAAGTGTTAATCATATGTTTCAAGAATCTGGAGTACAATTTTTAGATTTGAGTATGCTTGATTTTTCTAGAGTGGCAGAAATGACTGGTATGTTTGAAGATGCTGGTGATTTGGAAGAGGTCATACTGCCAGAGAACTTTGGAGCTTCGGCTATGACGATGGATTGGATGTTTGATATGTATGTCAGCGGCAGTAAGTTGACAAATATTGATTTGAGTAAATTCAATACTTCTAATGTGGTACAAATGACTTTAATGTTTAGAAATCTAGACCACATACCTACACTTGATTTTAGTAATTTTGATACCGCTAAGGTAAAAATGATGAATCAAATGTTTATGCGTAGTACCTTTGAAACATTAGATTTGAGTAACTTTAATACTGCGAAAGTTCAGCAGTTTAGTCAGATGTTCCAAGAAACAGAGGTTAAACGTCTGGATTTGTCAAGTTTTGACACAACAGGTGCTGTAAGTTTCCAGAATATGTTCCAAGACTCAACAGTTGAATACCTAGACCTTTCAAGTTTTGACACCTCGTTTACAAATGTAACTCCAGCTGAGGGATGGACCTCTGAAAACTGGATGGAAAACTATGTGAAACCTTATGCAAGTCGGAAAGATATGCTGGCGAATACCCATCATCTTACAACCTTGATTTTGGGACCAAAGACGGTTCTTGAAGACACTAACCTCCCAGGGGAAATCCCCGGTTATATGAACAGCTGGATTCGTCAAGAGGACGGAAAGGTGGTGAGCTCAGAAGAACTCATGGAACTTTCTAACATAGAAGGAAATGCTGCCGGGATGTGGGTGCGAGGTGTGCGTTATGAGCAAGACATTCATAACTTTGCCGTGAAAAACGATATCAGTGATGAAGGCCTTCGAGAAGCGCTTGATCAAAATATCGGTGAGCTACTTTATGCCGGTAACCAAGAGATTGATTTGGACATCACTCCTGCTCTGGACAACTATCTTGTAAAAATGAGTGCCTTACGAGATGAAAACGGCATTTTACCAGCAGGTATTTATCCGATGGAAGAGACGATGGTTTATGATGAGGATCCTGGGGAAGGGGAGCGTTCTGTACTGATTACCTTCAACTTGACACTGTTCGTCTACGATGAGGATACGACTTGGGCAGCGAACGATATTTATGTGAATCTGGAACACTTAGAGCGTAAACACAGCGAACGTCCAACGCTTGACCATGACCACTTGCTTGCTAATGGCGTGCTGAAAGCCACTCGAATTTCAACGGTTGAGGAGCTTCATGATAAAAGTATGATTGAGTTTATCGAATCAGATGTACAGGATTTGATGACAAATGAGACATCAGAAATGCTACATGAGGTTGGCTTCAAAATCAATAATCCCGAAATAAACACTTTAAATGTGGAAGGATATGATGGTATTCTGAAAGTAAATATTACAAGTGATGAGAATATGCTAGGAAATCCACCAAAAGAAAATGAAGCTGAAAAGCCCGAAAAACCAGAGCCACCAGTGATTCCAACACCGATTGTAGTGGAAGAAGATGTGGTGGCTCCAACACCGATTGTAGCGGAAAAAGATATGGTAGTTCCAACGGAATTCGTGGCTGATGCAGAAAATGTACCGGCGCCAGATGATGAAGATCTCCCAAGCACTGGCGACCTAACAGGCGGTGCAGCCCTTGGCGTCGCAGCATTGACCGCAGCTGCATTGCTTAAAAAACGCAAGAAAAAATCTGAAAAAGATGAAAAATAATCGCATCTGAATAGGTGAACCTTCAAATTAAAACAGACAAAAAAGCAGTCAAAACCGCTTGCACAGCGGTTTTTCATGAGGAGATTGTTCTAACACTATCCCATCCTGCAGATACGAACAAAGCTGTTGAAACTCATCATTTGAGCTTAAAAAAATTGATTTTCACAAAAGTGATATATGGAACAATAAAGTAAATGAAAGCAATATTCTTTAGTGAACATTGCTTTCATTTTTTACTGATTTCATTTAGAAATATCACTTAACCAAGGAGAGAGGATAACCTATAATCTTTTAGTACAGCTCTAATCTTCCGCTTTTTTGCTATAATATGTGAAGAATAAAAAGGAGCTATCAATCCTAATGTTAGAAAAAGTAAAAAGAAATAAAATTGGAATTCTTGGCGGCAACTTTAATCCAGTCCACTTTACCCATCTGATGATGGCTGATCAAGTCGCTCAACGTCTTGACTTAGACAAGGTGTGGCTCATGCCCGAAGCTCTTCCCCCACATGTTGACGAGAAAAGAACAATCTCAGCCGAACACCGTGTAAATATGCTGGAGCTAGCGATTACGGATAACCCCCGCTTGGCTCTTGAGCTCGGGGAGGTAGAACGTGGCGGAAAATCCTATACCTATGATACGATGAAGCTCCTCACTCAAGATTATCCAGATACTGATTTTTATTTTATCATTGGTAGTGATATGGTGGAATATCTTCCAAAATGGTACAAGATTGAAGCTTTACTCGACTTGGTTCAGTTTGTTGCTGTTCAACGCTCAGCATCCCCTATCGAAAGTCCTTATCCTGTACAGTGGCTAGACTTGCCCCTCTCTTCTGTTTCCAGTACTTCTTTACGTAAGATGTTTAAAGAAGGGATTGAACCTGCTTACCTCATGCCTCAATCTGTTATTGATTATATTAAAAAAAACAAGCTCTATCTTGAAGGATAGAGCTTGTTTATTATTCTGCAAATTCTTTCTGTTTTAATAATTCATGCCCTTGAAGTACAAGGATACCAAAGACGATCAGATAAAGACATAAAAAATTCTTCTTGGTTTTTAAGTACAACTCTATTCTATAGAAGCTCCAGCTAACGTTGGCTCTTTTTTTGTTTTATGTCTTTATAAAGTTTATGACCCTCAGGAATCATAACAATCGCAATAATTAAAGTAAAAATATAGCTGTAATCATTTTGATGAGTTATTAAACCATATATAAGAGTCACTGTACATATAACTATAATTATAGATTGCATTATTTTAAATATTTTCATGACTTCACCTTGTTATTGAAAAGCAACAGCCAAAATTTGAGAACCTGAATAATTTGGAGTTGTATTGAATACAATTCCTCCCGGAAACTTAGACATAGGATAGCCCAAAGCTCCAGCTGCTGCTCCTATTGCACCAGCAGCAGCCTTAGCATATGCATGAGGAATAAAATACAAAACTCCAGCAACTACACCTGCCGAACTAGTGATTACTCCAGAAACTTGACGAATTTTGCTACGAGAAACCCCTACACGTTTCCCCCACCAATAAGTATGACTATAATTACTGCCTTCTTTAAACTTAATTCTCGATTGGTTCTGAACACCACCTGCTTCTTGTTGAGCAACCGCAGCACTTTCTGCAAAAACAACGGAATTATCTGTTTTAACTATATTTTCTTTAGAAACTTTTTTAAATTGTTGATTCAAGAACGAATTACTTTCTTTGATTATTGCTTTCAATTTAATAATTTCGTCCTGAGTAGTATTTTCAGGTAAAAGACTTTCATCAAGAACAAATTTATTGTTATCTAATTCTATTGCGTTATCGTATTTGGAAACGAAGCTTCCAGTTAATTGCTCATTCTCATCAAGATTTTGAGCAATCGCAGACTGGCTACTTACATCTGCAAAAGCAGGATTTGGTGCACCAGACAAACAAAGCACACCCAACAAAACAGCAAAACTCAGCATTAGTCGTTTTAACATAGCATTCCTCCTAAATGTCTTTTAATGAAGCATTTTTAATTTTAGAGACTCTTGAAACTGAATCGTAATTATATTGTATAATACAAAGTATAAATTTGTAAAGAGGACAAAGACCTGTAAAGGGGATGAAAAATTTATAAAGAAGAACGAAATAATCTGGAAGATATACAGAGCAAGACAGTTAAAAAATTAAAATGAACGTGTGGGAGAAACTTTTTCTTCTTATTATTTTTTGAAGAACATAGTCAAAGTAAAATTTTCGGTTCTGTCAACTCTGCGGTGGTAATCGCTAAAAATGAGTTAGAATGAGTATGAGAAAGTTGCCTTGGGGCAGCTTTTTAGTTTGTTTTTGAGAGAATTTGTTGGAGTAAAATCCGTTTTCTGAGATGGTCAAATCTGACAAAGCCAAAGGCAATGCGTTTAATGAGTTTACAAAGATTATTCTTGCCTTCAAGTGGGCCGTTGGAATAGGGCGAAACAATGCCTCGTGAAATAGCCTGCTTGTGTTTAAGCAAGTAACGACAAGACTTTTTAAAGTCCTCTGGCAAGCTTTCAGGCAGGGTTTGGATGACTTCAAAAAAGTCCTCTGCTTGCTTGTTCTGAAAAGCATCCAGTGCACTTTGATAGACTTCATAAGCCGCTTGAAGCTGCGGGCTATAAGCCAAAAGATAATCAATGACCTCACCTTCGGTCCGCCATTCGCCCCTGAAAAGTGGCCATTGTTTCCGGTTCTGATAATTGACCTTGCCGTTCCATTTGAGGATCTGGCGCCAGTATTTCTTGAATTTGCGGTAGATTTTCCCCTTGTCGCCCTTGAGGTTTTTGAGTGCCTTCATTTCCTTGACTCACAGCTGGTTAAAGGCTCGTGACAACTGTTGGACCACATGAAAGCCGTCAATAATCAGCTGAGCGTTGGGAAAAAGCGTCAAGAGGGCAGGATAGGAGGAATTCATGTCCATGACAATGGTTTTGACTTTCAGACGTTCAGAGCGAGGAAATTTCAGGAAATAGGCCATCAAGTCCGCTTGTTTACGACTTTCTAGGATGTCAATAATATCATGTGTCAAGCCATCAGAGTAGACAAAAGCTAAGCCATTATCAGAATTTTGAGTGGCTTTAAATTCATCAAAACACAGGACTTCTGGCAGCTGCCTAAAAGCTTGTTTTAAAGAGATTTGATCCACGATTTGCCAGCAGAAAGCAGGCGACACAAAGTAACGCTTTGCCACATCTTTCATTGCCATCTTGACCTTGAAATCAAGGAGGATAGCGACCTTAACAGTAGATGAGATATTTCCCCCAGGTTCTACGAAATAAGGTGTAGGCGTAAAAGTAACGCCACAATCTGCACAGTTATACTTTGCTTTGGTCAACTCCAGAACTCTTGGCCTGTGTCCGGCAGGTGTCATAAGCACCTCAGAAGTCCTGTAATCACGGACTTTACGAGACTCAGAAATGACACCACAGCTACTACAAATGGTCTTCTTGGGGCGATAGGTAGCTTTGAAAATCAAGGCTTTGTGATACCCTGTAAGCTTAGTGTAGTCTTCGCGAACAAAATTTTCCAGTGGAAAATCTAACTCTGAGGCTTTCAAGTCGAGCGAAAGTGTGATAGAATCTGAATGAGTCATAGGAATCCTAACTAAAATGGTGGTTGGTAACTTCATTTTAGCGGATTACTATGGCTTTTTTCCTACAAAAAAATGGCAGTAGATTTTCATCTACCACCATACAGTATACAGAACCGTTTTTCATCTACCACCACAGAGTATAAAGAACCTTTATTCTTCAATAACTTCCTCAAAATCAACGGTCCCTTTACGCTTGTTGGCGGAAATGACACGAATTTTTAGGACATCACCCATGCGGTAAGTTTTTTCTGATTTTTTGCCCTTGAAAATGTCTTCTTCTTCATCGAATTCGATAGCTTCTTCAACACCGGTATGGAGATTGACCGTACGAATCAAACCTTGGACAGTATTTTCGAGCTCCATAAAAAGCCCAAACTTTTGGACACCAGTTACAGTTGCTGTGTAAACTTCACCGATATGGTCCTGCATGTATTCTGCTTTTTTCATGGCGTCAACGATGCGTTCCGTCACAACTGCACGATGTTCCATGTCAGAAGACTGTTTAGCGATTTCAGGCAAACGTTCTTTCCACTCTTCTTTTGTACGGTTGGAGTGCTCTTTTGGATAAAGATGAAGCAAACGATGCACAATCAAGTCAGGATAACGACGAATCGGACTGGTAAAGTGTGTATAGTCCGTCGCGGCTAAACCATAGTGATGCGTATTTTTTTCCGAATACAAAGCTGTTGACATGGTATGACGTAATTGATAAGTCAGCGTTTTTTCAAATGCTGTACCCTTAATCTCTTCCGCAAAGTAATTCACGGCTTCATGAGAATCAGAGCTTAAGCTAAATCCAGCATCTGCAGCCTTTTCCATCAGTTTGGCAAACGCTTTTTCCTTAGGTTTGTCATGCACGCGGTAAAGCGAAGGCAGTTTTTTCTTCCGAAAATCAAGGGCAACTGTTTCGTTGGCTGCCAGCATAAAGGACTCAATCATACGTTCTGCCGTGCCACGATCACGTTTCACAACATCAATCGCATGCCCCTTTTCGTCCAAGAGAACTTTCGCTTCACTTTCATCAAATTCGATCATGCCACGTTGATGGCGCATCTCTTCGAGCAGCGCATGAAGTTCGCCAGCAATAGCAACAGAGTCCACAATTTTAGGGAACTGCTCTAAACTTTCACGATACCCTTCTTGCCCTTTGTTGAGCATCTTGTTCACTGTTGAATAGGTCATGCGATAAGTTGTCTTAATCACCGATGGACCTATTTTATAATTGATAATTTTACCTGAGTTATTGATTTCCATCACACAGGACATGGTCAAACGTTCTTGGGCTTCGTTCAGCGAACAAAGGTTATTTGAAAGTTTTACCGGTAACATGGGCACAACACGATCTGTAACGTAGACAGATGTAGCACGTGCGAAGGCCTCCTCATCTAAAGGGGAACCATCGGTCACATAGTGAGAAACATCAGCGATGTGAACACCTAGCTCATAATTTCCATTGGCTAACTTCTTAACATGGATGGCATCATCTAAGTCTTTCGAATCCTCACCGTCAATCGTATAAGTGATTTCTGAACGGTAATCTTCACGACCAGCAAGGTCTTCCTCGGTTAATTCTTCTGGTATTGCTTCCGTTTGAGCTATTGTCTCCGGTGTAAATTCTTGCGGAATTTTCATGGCACAAAGCACCTCTAAAATATCGATCCCGACATCATCCTTGTGACCGATAATTTCTAGCAATTGCCCTTCAAAAGCTTTGTCTTCATCTGGATGCTGTGTTACTTTGACACGTACCACATCTTCTTCCTGTAACCCGGGAAGAGGCTGCTTAATGTACAAAGGATCTGTTATTTTTTCATTGTAAAGTTGAATGATTCCTTTATAACCCGTCAATTTGCTTTGACGACTTGATAAACTTTTATAGGTCCCAACGGTTTCAGTAACAGAGCGCTTTATAATTTTTATAATCTGCCCATCTGCACCACGTTTCGCAGTTTTTTGATGAAGCACTCGAACAAGGACAGTATCTCCATCCATGGCTGATTTGGTAAATTTTGGTGAGATGAAGATATCATTGCTCTTGTCGATTGCATCCAGTGGGTTCACAAAACCAAAACCTTTCGAATGCTTATGAAAAATGCCTTCAACTTCTGTTTTTTCTGGTGTATTAACGATTAAATCTGATATTTTGGCCATTACTATCTTTCTGTTTTTTCAATCTATCTTTTCCATTATAACACACCCTTTGATACGTCTTTTATTTTGAAGCATTTTTGGCTTTTATATAGTTTTTCAAATCTTTTGTATATATCCCCATCTCCCATTGACGTTGAGTACTGTTGAGATACTGCGCTAAAAGATAGGCAATATAGGGTCCTGTCGTTAAGCCTGAGGATCCCAATCCACTCGCCACTATTAAACCTGCTTCGCCCTCTATTGGACCGAAAAACGGTGCAAAATCTGGTGTATAAGCCCGTGTTCCTACACGATAATTATAGGCTGTTTTTGTGAAAAAATCTTCTTTCAAAAAAGGTTGTACTCCCTTTGTCAACTGTTCAAAAGCTTCTTGGGTGGGACTTAAGTCCCAAGCCGCTTCATTCTCATGTGTAGCGCCCAGAAGCAGACGTCCCTCTTGAAAAGGAATGAGGTCTGCCTCGCCATCCAAGAAAGCCACTGGCCATTCTCCCGTCTCAAAGCTTGTATCAAAGGACAAAAGCTGCCCTTTTTGAGGGGAAACAGCTGCCGAATATCCCAGCTGTTCCAACAGACTTTTCAATGCTGGTCCAGGTGTCAAAACCAGTTCATCCACAAAGAGGCTTTCTTGAGTTGAAGCAACCTCCCAGTCATGCCTTCTCCTCCTTACTCTGGCTTCAGTTTTAATGATGTGAATCCCTTTTGCCTCTGCTCGTGCGCGAAGGTGTTCCAAGTAAGCCTTTCCATCTAGACGAGCACCACCTGAAATATACAAACTCTCCGCTGCTTTAAGTAAAGGCAGCTTTTTTTCTGTTTCCTCTGGTCTTAGACGGCGAATTTCACCAATCTCTGGTGCCGTTTTTCTACGCTCTAAGGCAAGCTGTTCAAGCTCTTGAAGTGCTTTTGAACTTCTCAAAAACAAGCTACCACATTTTTCATAGATACTTTCGTGTAAGTTAAAATCCGTCACCAATTGCTCAAAAAAGGACGCTCCATCCCGCGCTAAAGCATACCATTTTTTATTACGTCGCTTGGACAACCACGGTGAAATAATCCCGGCGCTCGCCCCTGTTGCTTGATTTTTCCCTGAGTCAAAAACCGTAATTTCAAATTGTTCTCTATCTAAATAATTGGCCAAAGTCATCCCAATGATGCCCCCACCTATAATCGCTATCTTTTTCATCTTTCTATTATACAAAAAAATACTTTCTAATGAGTAAATACCTTCTACGCACAGAGAACATAAAAAAGCATGTCCCTCAGTGGAATTTGAGAGAGCATGCCTTCCTATATACTACTTACTGGTGGACGATAAGTGCTGGACGTATCCTTAGTTGAGCGTTAGAATCATAAGTTTGCAGGGCACCTCCGGTGGTCAAGCGCCAGCCTCTACCACTTTCTCCAGGCGTACGAAGCCACCATGTACGCATTTGACCCGTGCGACGTTCCTCACGACTTTCCCAAGCTAGTCCTGGACCTGACAAACGTGCCACATCTGCCAATGACAGAGAAAAAGCTCGGCTGGTACCACTTAAGTCAACGGCAGAATTATCTGCACCTACTTCTCCTGTTAGATGAAGCGGTATCCAGCCATTACCCTCAAAAGTAACATCAGCAAATGCAATACTTCCTACTGTGAAAGTATTTTCTACAGGTTGTACCATGGCTTGAACTGCTGGGTCAAGAGCATCATACCACTGATTGAGACGAGTATTCTGATTATCCCAAGAAATCTGTACACCAGCTTCATTCCGAATAATCAAATGATTCCCACCACCTTGATTCTCCAAATAACGATACTGCTCATTAGCCATAGTAAAGATCGTCCCCGGTGCCATGATGCTAAAGTTGATTTGGTCGGGTTGGACATTATCATCTGGTCCCGGGTGCCCCCAGGTGTTATCAATGGAACCAGTCTGTACAGCTGTCAAGAAGTCAGACAAGTCGTCATGATGGGTAAAGCTTCCATCTGCAGCCAAGAAGTCATTGATACGGTCGGGACTGATCAGTTGCCCGTCCACATGGATACCGTAGTAATATTCTCCCGGGATAGCATTCGCTGCTGCGGTCATCTGTGCTGCATCCAAGAGGTAAGAGGTGGTCTCTCCTGCTTGAAGTTGGTTGGCCCAGTAGGCCCAGCCTGTTTGGTGGTCGATGACCCAGAAGTTCCCGACTTTCAGGTTATTAGGCAAGGCTGCCCACTGGCTGATGGTCATCGGGGCACGGTCTTGTTGCAGGTTTTGGGCTGCATCATGGGTGACTTCTTCTCCCGGCCAAACTGGTCCGCTGTTGTCAAAGCTGTCGCCAGAGTACCAATGAGCATCTGTACCGTCTCCGGGGTGAGTGGCGCCATCTGTTACCCCGTCTGTAACTGGACTTGTGACCCAGTCACGGGCATGTCCTGCCGCTGCTGTCATCAGGTCTTGGTTGTCCCGGTTGAAGGTCGGCATGAACCATGGGGCATCTTGACCTGAGCGGCTCCAACCAAAGGTCAGGTTGGAGTAGGTTTTGAAGGCTGCCGA
>NZ_WIVG01000089.1 GCF_016758115.1 Lactococcus garvieae | reverse complement strand
TTCTGTGTTCGACATGGGAACAGGTGTATCTCCTATGCAATGAATACCAAATCATGGTCTGAATGTATTGAACACTCAAAACTAAATAACAAACTCTTGATAAATACGTAAAGCTGAACTTCTTGTAACTGAGTTCGCCCTCCTATATCCTAGACAATTAGATAAATCATCCTCGGATGTAAACATCCTTGCGGTGATTTCCTAAATTGTTACGGATATGAACAGTCGGGCTCATATCTTAATTTTGGTAAAGTCCTCGAGCTATTAGTACTGGTCCGCTCCATCCCTCACAGAACTTCCACTTCCAGCCTATCAACCTGATCTTCTCTCAGGGCTCTTAATTCATAAAGAATGGGAAATCTCATCTTGAGGTGGGCTTCGCACTTAGATGCTTTCAGCGCTTATCCCTTCCCTACATAGCTACCCAGCGGTGCTCCTGGCGGAACAACTGGTACACCAGCGGTAAGTCCACCCCGGTCCTCTCGTACTAAGGGCAGATCCTCTCAAATTTCCTACGCCCGCGACGGATAGGGACCGAACTGTCTCACGACGTTCTGAACCCAGCTCGCGTGCCGCTTTAATGGGCGAACAGCCCAACCCTTGGGACCGACTACAGCCCCAGGATGCGACGAGCCGACATCGAGGTGCCAAACCTCCCCGTCGATGTGAACTCTTGGGGGAGATAAGCCTGTTATCCCCAGGGTAGCTTTTATCCGTTGAGCGATGGCCCTTCCATGCGGTACCACCGGATCACTAAGCCCTAGTTTCCTACCTGCTCGAGTTGTAGCTCTCGCAGTCAAGCTCCCTTATACCTTTACACTCTACACATGATTTCCAACCATGTTGAGGGAACCTTTGGGCGCCTCCGTTACTCTTTAGGAGGCGACCGCCCCAGTCAAACTGCCCGACAGACACTGTCTCCCACGCCGATTATGCGTGCGGGTTAGAGCAACCATGAAGCAAGGGTAGTATCCCAACAGCGACTCACTTGAAACTAGCGTCCCAACTTCATTGTCTCCTACCTATCCTGTACATGCTTCACAGGTACTCAATATCAATCTGCAGTAAAGCTCCATGGGGTCTTTCCGTCCTGTCGCGGGTAACCTGCATCTTCACAGGTACTAAAATTTCACCGAGTCTCTCGTTGAGACAGTATCCAAATCATTACGCCTTTCGTGCGGGTCGGAACTTACCCGACAAGGAATTTCGCTACCTTAGGACCGTTATAGTTACGGCCGCCGTTTACTGGGGCTTCAATTCAGAGCTTCGCCTAAGCTAACCCCTCCTCTTAACCTTCCAGCACCGGGCAGGCGTCACCCCCTATACATCACCTTGCGGTTTAGCAGAGAGCTGTGTTTTTGATAAACAGTTGCTTGGATCTTTTCACTGCGGCTGTATTTCTACAGCACCCCTTCTCCCGAAGTTACGGGGTCATTTTGCCGAGTTCCTTAACGAGAGTTCTCTCGATCACCTGAGGCTACTCGCCTCGACTACCTGTGTCGGTTTGCGGTACGGGTAGTATTGCTTTAAACGCTAGAAGATTTTCTTGGCAGGGTGACATCAAGGGCTTCGCAACTGCTGTCGCTTCCCCATCACAGCTCAATGTTAAAGGAAAATGCATTTGACACTTTCCACACCTCACTGCTTAGACCAGAATCCATTAACTGGCTCCCTTTAGCCTACTGCGTCCCTCCATCACTAACAATACTAGTACAGGAATATCAACCTGTTGGCCATCGACTACGCCTTTCGGCCTCGCCTTAGGTCCCGACTAACCCAGGGCGGACGAGCCTTCCCCTGGAAACCTTAGTCTTACGGTGGATAAGATTCTCACTTATCTTGCGCTACTCATACCGGCATTCTCACTTGTAATCGCTCCAGCACCCCTCACGGTATACCTTCATCGCTGATTACAACGCTCTCCTACCATCAATATATTATTGATCCACAGCTTCGGTAATATGTTTAGCCCCGGTACATTTTCGGCGCAGGGTCACTCGACTAGTGAGCTATTACGCACTCTTTGAATGATAGCTGCTTCTGAGCTAACATCCTAGTTGTCTGTGCAACCCCACATCCTTTTCCACTTAACATATATTTGGGGACCTTAGCTGGTGGTCTGGGCTGTTTCCCTTTCGACTACGGATCTTAGCACTCGCAGTCTGACTGCCGCACATGTGTATTAGCATTCGGAGTTTATCTGAAATTGGTAACCCGAGATGGGCCCCTCATCCAAACAGTGCTCTACCTCCAATACACTTAAATTGCGACGCTAGCCCTAAAGCTATTTCGGAGAGAACCAGCTATCTCCCAGTTCGTTTGGAATTTCTCCGCTATCCACAAGTCATCCAAACACTTTTCAACGTGTCCTGGTTCGGTCCTCCAGTGCGTTTTACCGCACCTTCAACCTGCTCATGGATAGGTCACTAGGTTTCGGGTCTACATCATGATACTAAAGCGCCCTATTCAGACTCGCTTTCGCTACGGCTCCGCTTCTTCAGCTTAACCTCGCATCATAACGTAACTCGCCGGTTCATTCTACAAAAGGCACGCTCTCACCCATGGACGGGCTCGAACTTCTTGTAGGCACACGGTTTCAGGTGCTATTTCACTCCCCTCCCGGGGTTCTTTTCACCTTTCCCTCACGGTACTGGTTCACTATCGGTCATTAAGG
>NZ_WIVG01000088.1 GCF_016758115.1 Lactococcus garvieae | reverse complement strand
GATAGACCATTGAAAACTGAATAAAGTAGAATGACTATATGCGAGAGGGAGACCTCTTGTATAGACCTGTCAATTCAATAATGAAAGACAAACAACAGCCAGTTCATTTGAAGAAGTGAACTTTAAATGAGAGTTTGATCCTGGCTCAGGACGAACGCTGGCGGCGTGCCTAATACATGCAAGTCGAGCGACGAATCGAGGTACTTGTACCAAGATGAAGAGCGGCGAACGGGTGAGTAACGCGTGGGAAATCTGCCGAGTAGCGGGGGACAACGTTTGGAAACGAACGCTAATACCGCATAACAATGGGAATCGCATGATTCTTATTTAAAAGAAGCAAAAGCTTCACTACTTGATGATCCCGCGTTGTATTAGCTAGTTGGTAGTGTAAAGGACTACCAAGGCGATGATACATAGCCGGCCTGAGAGGGTGAACGGCCACACTGGGACTGAGACACGGCCCAGACTCCTACGGGAGGCAGCAGTAGGGAATCTTCGGCAATGGACGAAAGTCTGACCGAGCAACGCCGCGTGAGTGAAGAAGGTTTTCGGATCGTAAAACTCTGTTGTTAGAGAAGAACGTTAAGTAGAGTGGAAAGTTACTTAAGTGACGGTATCTAACCAGAAAGGGACGGCTAACTACGTGCCAGCAGCCGCGGTAATACGTAGGTCCCGAGCGTTGTCCGGATTTATTGGGCGTAAAGCGAGCGCAGGTGGTTTCTTAAGTCTGATGTAAAAGGCAGTGGCTCAACCATTGTGTGCATTGGAAACTGGGGAACTTGAGTGCAGGAGAGGGGAGTGGAATTCCATGTGTAGCGGTGAAATGCGTAGATATATGGAGGAACACCGGAGGCGAAAGCGGCTCTCTGGCCTGTAACTGACACTGAGGCTCGAAAGCGTGGGGAGCAAACAGGATTAGATACCCTGGTAGTCCACGCCGTAAACGATGAGTGCTAGCTGTAGGGAGCTATAAGTTCTCTGTAGCGCAGCTAACGCATTAAGCACTCCGCCTGGGGAGTACGACCGCAAGGTTGAAACTCAAAGGAATTGACGGGGGCCCGCACAAGCGGTGGAGCATGTGGTTTAATTCGAAGCAACGCGAAGAACCTTACCAGGTCTTGACATCCCGATGCAATCCTTAGAGATAAGGAGTTACTTCGGTACATCGGTGACAGGTGGTGCATGGTTGTCGTCAGCTCGTGTCGTGAGATGTTGGGTTAAGTCCCGCAACGAGCGCAACCCTTATTACTAGTTGCCATCATTAAGTTGGGCACTCTAGTGAGACTGCCGGTGATAAACCGGAGGAAGGTGGGGATGACGTCAAATCATCATGCCCCTTATGACCTGGGCTACACACGTGCTACAATGGGTGGTACAACGAGTCGCCAACCCGCGAGGGTGCGCTAATCTCTTAAAACCATTCTCAGTTCGGATTGCAGGCTGCAACTCGCCTGCATGAAGTCGGAATCGCTAGTAATCGCGGATCAGCACGCCGCGGTGAATACGTTCCCGGGCCTTGTACACACCGCCCGTCACACCACGGAAGTTGGGAGTACCCAAAGTAGGTTGCCTAACCGCAAGGAGGGCGCTTCCTAAGGTAAGACCGATGACTGGGGTGAAGTCGTAACAAGGTAGCCGTATCGGAAGGTGCGGCTGGATCACCTCCTTTCTAAGGAATATAAAAAAAGATGTGAAACACGTTCCGCTTAGCGGACACTTCTGTACAAATTTATCTAATTTTCTAGGAAGTGAGTGTTGAACTCAGTTAAAAAAGATGTCTTCTACTTTATTCAGTTTTGAGGGGTCTATGAGAACCCATATAGCCAGTCTTTTAATGCAAGCAGTAGAAGATTGCGTTGAGAGGATGGGGCCTTAGCTCAGCTGGGAGAGCGCCTGCTTTGCACGCAGGAGGTCAGCGGTTCGATCCCGCTAGGCTCCATTAAGATACGAACGCGTTCCGCGTAGCGGATGTATCCGTACAAATTTAGGAAATTGCCGCAAGGATGTTTACATCCGAGGACAATTTATCTAATTTGTTAGGATGCAAGCAGTGAGTTCAGTTATCTTATGTCAACGAAGACGTAAAAATAGGACTTGATCATTGAAAACTAAATAACAAAATCTTATAACGATAAATAAACCGAGAAATGTTTAAAAGCATTTCTGTAAAGCTGCGAATTATTTTAAGATAGTTCGAAAAAACTTATACTTGTAAAGAACTTCGTTATACTCACATCCGAGATATGAGCATGACGAAGAAGCCAGGAGCTAAGTGCTAAAGCACAAAGGCCCTGAGCTTTGGCAAAGTTAATAAGGGCGCACGGTGGATGCCTTGGCATTAAGAGCCGACGAAGGACGTGACTAACGACGATATTCTAGGGGGAGCAGTAAGTAAGCATTGATCCCTAGGTCTCCGAATGGGGAAACCCACTATGTAATGCATAGTATCCGTAAGTGAATACATAGCTTACGCGAAGGTAACGCAGAGAACTGAAACATCTAAGTACCTGCAGGAAGAGAAAGTAAAGACGATTTCCTAAGTAGCGGCGAGCGAACGGGAAACAGGCCAAACCAAGAAGCTTGCTTTTTGGGGTTGTAGGACTGCAACGTGGACTTAAAGTTTATAGAAGAATTACCTGGGAAGGTAAGCCAAAGAGAGTAACAGCCTCGTATTTGAAATAGACTTTATACCTAGCAGTATCCTGAGTAGGGCTGGACACGTGAAATCCAGTT
>NZ_WIVG01000087.1 GCF_016758115.1 Lactococcus garvieae | reverse complement strand
GCTCTGTTTGGAGCAAGCCAGTTAGTGACTGCTGAAAAAGCTTCTGCCGATGGTGTCTTTGGAGATAGCGTGGAAAAGCTAGAGCGCGCAGTCCGTATCTTACAGAATAATTTTACACGTCATGGACGGCAGGTGGCACATTCTAGGACCTGGCCAGATGCCTCTTGGGAGAAGAAAACCTTGACAGCCGAGTATTATAACTGGGCGGTGTCTCATCAAAGTCGTGCCTATGTATCTGGAGGTAGGAGAGGGGAGAGTGGCTGGTATGGACCTGGTTGGAAAGTTTGGACATCATCGACAGGAGATTATTATGGAAAAATGGAGTGGAGATATGAAGCAAGAGGCAATAAGTGGTAAATAAAAATGAATAAAGTATTAAAAATTACATTATTGCTTTTATTCTCTTTAGTGAGTGTGATGCTTGCCTATATGAGATTTAATGACATTGAGGCAGATCGGCTGATGCGTTATGTAAGTAAGCCGACTTATACACAAGTGTACCCACCTGAGGTAAGCGAGGGTGAACGATATGAGACAGATGATGTAAAAATACTTGAACGAAAAGATTTGATTCCAGTTATAGAGGAAGTATCAAGGGAGTTCAACACTCCTTTTACTGTTCGTTCCCGCTTTATTGGTGCCGACTATGATGGTAAGGGAAATATCTACTATAGTCGACCAATGGCCAATATCACATACTTTCAGACCGCTTATAAAAAGCAAAATCAAAAAGAGTTTATGGATCACGGTTCAAAAGTAACGGTGAGCAATGGACCACTAAAAAACTTAACGGATGAACAATACCAAGGGGCAGCAATATTTTTTGAGTCCAATGAAAAAGAGAAAATATTAGAGGCTTTGAGTAAAAAAATAAACGGAAAATTTGCGCTAGCAACAAGTCCAAATAGCTTGACTTCTCAACCCGAATGGTATAACCCTCACCCTTTAATCACCCGAGGGAATGACATGTACCGTTTTCTTATCAAGATGATTCTTTTTTTCTATTTTATTTTCCTCCTTGTTTGGATGGTCTTGCGAAGTAAGGAGATTGCTATCTATGCTCTTAATGGAATGGGAAACTGGGAAATTCTTCTGCGGATTTATATGAGGAGTTTTCTGTTTGTGCAGCTTTTTGTAGGGTTATTGAACAGCATATTTCTTCTGAAAACTTTCGATTTTCAATATTTGATAAGTCACGGTCTGTTGATGGGACTAAGTCTGCTTCTGGTAATACTTGTTATTGGTATTGTAAGTCGAGCATCTTTAGTAGCCCAAACCAATAATAAATCTTTCTTAAAGCGCGTCCACGTCTCGGTTTATCTGGTTAAAGTTTATATCTTTGCTGCTAGTGTCTCTACAAGTATGGGGATTATTCTTTTGTTAAATAGCAGTCTAGGTTTGATGCATAAGACACCCTTGGACGACTATGGTGTTTTTGCAGGCTGGAATTTAGGTTATTCTGAAGCTAAGGATAACTCGAGACACATAGAGATATTTAAATATATCGAAAATAACGGTGGTTTACACGCTGCCAAGAAATTATTGGGGCATGATAAGCTTAAAGACTATCAAGGGGTAGAGATTAACTCTGCCTATCTCGATAAATATTCTGTTAGAGATAGAGAAAACAACCCAATTCACATAGATAAAAGCACTAAAGAAGCTGTTATACTTGTCACCGAACGCTATAAAAGTAAAGTAGAGGAGATAAAAAAAGCTTATAATGACTTGCTAGAGATGCAGGGCGCATGGTTTCGAGCAACAGAAATCAAGTTGTTCTTAATGAAAGATAAACAAAGTATCCCAATATTTGAAGGGGAAGCAGGCGGTGTTTATTCTAATGGTAAAAAACAAGAGCTTGTAGCAGATATAATCGAGGTGCATACGGTAAATAACGCTGGAGTTAATACTTATAGCAATATGTTTTACGGTAGTAATACCCTAGGCGTTTTGATTCCTATAAAAGAGAGTGCAGAAAAAACCTATTTAGAGATACTTCCAAGCCTAAAGAAAGATAAGCTATCCTCAAATTTTGTTTCTTTCGTGCCTACATCAAAAATCGCAGAAATTGAGGTGAAACGCTTTATTGGTGAACCGATAACATGGGTTTTTATGAATATCTTAGCTTTTGTTCTTTTTATCCTGATGATATTATCAACAACGGTAATCTATTTCAAGGTGAATAAGAAAAAGTTAGTACTTAGTCGAGTACAAGGTATTTCCTATTTTAGAACATATAAAACACTTTTTATACTCATTGTTATTCAAAATTTTATTTTCTTAGTTCACTCCATGTTGCGGGGACATGAATTAGCGATTATTGAAGCCTATATACTTTATGCCTTGATTGAACTATTTTTAGTCTTCCACCTCCTCACCCGTCTCGAAAAGAAAGAACTCGTCACGACTCTGAAAGGAGCTTAATAAGTTCGGCAAGTAGAAGAATGTATGGAGAATTTGGTTCAGAACCAAAAAATATAAAGCTTTTGAAAGTTAAACCGTTTAGAAAATGAGCAGTTTTTCTTTTGAACTTGATAAGACGAACTTTAATTTACAAGTAAAGAAATAGAATTATTTCGGTCTTTTTTTAATTTCCATCGGAATATAGCAGCAGCATTTTTTAAGCTTAAATTATTTCTGCTTTTTCATGGAATTGAAAAAAATAGAAGGAACTTATTATGTTAGACTGATAAAAGGAAATAGAAGACACAGGGAGGAGATTAACAAGTACGGTTCGGCTAAAAAAGATTTATCTTTGAAGGGAAGAATTGCTATGAAAATCAAAAAACTTGTTGCTATATC
>NZ_WIVG01000086.1 GCF_016758115.1 Lactococcus garvieae | reverse complement strand
TGAAATGAGTGTTTGATGAGAAAAGGGTGGGTGGTTTGGCTGGGGACTTGCTTGGTTTTTTCTTCTGAACCAAGTAAAGCATGCGAAAAGAAGCCCCGGTTGGAGCTTCTTGTCTCTATCTTATTGACAGTCTACTGGTCTTTATTTGTTCCCAAGTTCTCTTAAGAGCACAGCAAACTCTTCATCCGTCAAAGTCACACCTTTACCCATCTTTTTATGGTCAGGTGACCATTGACGAAGGTCATACTTTGCTTCCATACCATTCCAAGAAACACGGTTAAGTTCTTTTGTCCAGCCTTTAGCATTTTCAGACAGCGTAATAAGATGTTCCTCAATCTCAAATTTTAAATCAGCCATATTTACCTCCTGTAGATTGATACGTAAAAGTATCAAACTTTTCACGCCTAATCTTCGATTAGTTTAATGTCCACGCCGAGGGCTGTCATCTTTTCAATGATACTGTCATAGCCCCGCAGGATAAATTCGATATTTTCGATTGTCGTTGTCCCTTCTGCAATAATACCTGCCAAGACCAACCCGGCACCCGCACGTAAGTCCGTTGCACGCACACGCGCCCCCTTAAGTGTACTCGGCGCTTCGTAAACGATTCGATCATCGACAGTTGAAATAGCAGCACCCATACGTGCCATTTCTGGCACATGATTGACACGTTTTTCATAGATTGTATCCATAATCCATCCACGACCTTTCGCTTTGAGCAAAAGTGGCGTAATGGGTTGCTGTAAATCTGTTGCAAATCCTGGATAAGGTACTGTCTTTATGTTAACAGCCTTCAAGTTTTCAGAGCGATGAACTTCGATAGAGTCTTCACGAATCGTCATCCGCACACCCATTTCTTCCAGTTTAGCAATGAAGGATTCTAAATGCTCATAAATCACATTATCAACGACAACTCCCTCACCAACAGCTGCAGCTAGAGCTAGATAAGTCCCCGCCTCTATACGATCAGGAATCACTGTATGACGTGCACCATGCATATCTGCCTTACCCGTGATACGAATAACATCTGTACCTGCACCACGCACTTTAGCCCCCATGTTATTCAGCAAAGTAGCCACATCAATAATTTCTGGTTCACGCGCAGCATTTTCAATAATCGTAACACCTTCTGCTGTACTTGCCGCAAGCATGGTATTGATTGTCGCTCCTACAGACACCATATCCATATAGATAGTTGTGCCATGTAGTTTTTCTTCTTTGGCTTCAAGATGCATTGCGTTTTCAAGATAAGACAGCTCTGCTCCTAAAGCTTCAAAAGCTTTAATGTGCAAATCCATCGGACGTGGTCCTAAATCACAGCCTCCTGGTAAACCAACGGTTGCTTTACCAAAACGTCCCAGCAAGGCGCCGTTAAAATAATAAGAAGCACGTAGGGAATTTATCTTACCGTAGGGCAGAGGTTTGGAAACAACATGGCGTGTATCGATGGTCAAAACCCCAGCATCAACATCACGCTCAATCTTTGCCCCCATAATCTCCATGATTTCTACCAAGCTCGCAACGTCAGAAATATCAGGAACACCTTCAAGAGTTACAACATCATTGGCTAAAATAGTTGCCGGAATGAGGGCGACAACACTATTTTTAGCTCCAGAAATTGTCACTCTCCCCGAAATACTTCGACCACCATTGATTACTATCTTTTTCATAAATTTATTTACTCTATCACTTATTGTTTTATTTGAGACATGAAATACATGTACCTTCTATTCTATCATTTTTCCTTTCTTTTGGATAGATAAAAAGTGCTCTTTTTCCTTCACATATATCTGCATAAATTGTCTGTCTCTATAGCCATGCCATATTATTGTATATCATTAGAAAAAAATGATAATATAACTTTAAAGACTAAATCAAAGAAAGGGATAAATGATGAATTTTTCGCTCAAAACTTCCTTCATCCCAAATAAAAAGAAATCCAACTTTTTTAAAGCCAATTATTTTTTTAATATTAACAAAGACATGCTTCACCATCTTGAAAGAGCCGAACTTTCTCCACTGCCACTTCTCAATGAGGCAGACTACCAAAACTATCATAAGATTTTCAACTCCGAGGGCAAATGGATTGGTATGAGTTCTGAGCTCCTTCCAAAAAGTCAAAGTTATTCTCTTAAAAACAAAACTTTGAAGCTTCAAGGCTACACGTTTGAAGGTTGGGCGAAGGTCCGCAATCGTCACAATGTACTCGCCACTCCTCAATCACAAGAACAGGCTCAACTTTACGCTGGACCAAGTTCTGTTATCCATCGGACAAGAGTGTATAACCCGAGCTTTCTTTGGAAACCGCAGGAGAATCCTAACTTTGAACCACTGGGACAAATCTATGATTTTCATGCACAATGGACGCCTATCAAATATCCTGTTCGCTATAGTGCAAGGACAATCTGGAATGAATCTCTAGATTGGACGCATCCTGCGGGGATGCGGAGCATCGAGCAAGGCTATATTTCCCAAGCCAAAGCTAAGTTACCTTACTATCAGTTCATCGGCTGGCAAGTGGGAGATAATCCCGTCAGCAAAGACCAACCCATTATCCCGCCTGGCGTTGGTGCCATTGATATTGTTGCTGTTTTTGAACAAATATCATAATCTGGGTGTTCGTCATTCTTACAATAAAGATTCTAAAAAACATAAAAATATCCCTCTACTTCATCATTACTCTAGAAGCTTTTAATTTTATGCCATAATAAACTTTGTCCTTCTGGATAATCTAGCAGAAAGGAGGGCTTGAAGTGTCAAATTTCGCTATTACACTTTTAGGCTCGGTTATATCGGATTGTATCGTGGCTATCTTTACTTATTAGCTTAACCATAAAGATAAGCGCTAGATTTAGGCTCTGTCAACTCTGCGGTGGTACTCGCTAAAAAA
>NZ_WIVG01000085.1 GCF_016758115.1 Lactococcus garvieae | reverse complement strand
TCTATCTCATTCAAAAGTCTAACTTTTAGGGGTCACTACACTGTGTTGTGTTGCCTGATTATAAGTCATTGGGGGGCTTTCTCCAAATATAATGATATCTCTCATCATATTTTAACATGATACTTAATATTTATGAAATGTAATCATAATCTTTTGTTATATTTCTGTTCTTGAAGAAACGCTATAAAGAATCAGAAAAACGCTTCTTTATGATTGGAAAAGCTTGCTATGTGTCGTCTTCCTGTATACGACAGAAAGCATACGAACGGGGATATTCAGAATGTAATGAATGGGAGAAAAAGTTAACAAACAAGAAGCGCTTGATTTTAATCTCATTAACCTTTCGTTCAGCAATTAATATCTTAAAGGATTATATTATTTTTTAACTTAACCATTTATTAAATGAGCAAATTATAGTACAATGAAAGTGTATTCATAATATATATCAGAAAATTTAAACTTTTTCTGATGGATGAGAAAAATAAGGAGGCATATGAAAAAAAATTTACATTTATTTGGTCTTGTAATCTTATTGTTCACATATTTGGCCCTTCCTGTAATAGGAAGGGCTCAAATGCAAGAAGTTATAAACTCAAGTAGTGTACAATTAACAAATAAGATACCTTCTACAAATGACCATCTCAAAAAGCAAAACGCATCTGTTCTCGCTAAGAATTCTGGAGAGAGTGGATTATCCTCTCAAGCACTAGCAGTTAGCCAAGAGAACCAATTAAATTTTAATGCTTTACAGCCTAGGGCTCTTACAAAAATAAAAGAGGTTATCCCTGTTAATGGAATAGACAAAAATTCTGCTACAGATGATAAGGGAAATCCTATTGAGGCCTCGGATTGGATTGCAGGACATTCCTACGATGTCAAATATAACTGGAATATTCCTGATGGGGTAACCATCCATGAAGGAGATACTTCTACTGTTGAGTTACCTGAGGGAGCTGTCTTTGCAAAGAATGAAAACTTCAATATTGTTGATGCCAATGGTAACGTAGTAGGCCGTCTTATTGCAAAAGCAGGGGATACTTTGGGGACAATCATCTGGTCGAATTATTATGAAACACGCCCCAATAACCGTTTAGGAACCCTCCATTTTGTACTTACAGGAATAAAGCCGGCTCCTGCTGCTAGCGACCTTTCGAAAAATGGTTGGCCAATCACTCAACTCCCAAATGGTCACTATAGCCAGATTCAGTGGCAATTACGCATCAATGTTGACAATAAAAAACTAGAAAATGCAAGCGTTAGTGATCAATTACAAAATGTTAATGCACAAACAATTGATACTGATTCATTTACCTTGATGTATACAGATGGAAGTGGACCAGTTCCAACAGCAGACTATACTTTAATTTCAGCTGAAACTGGATTTACAATTACTTTTAATACTCAGATATCAAAGGCAATCGATGTCATGTATACATCTACATTAACGAGAGGAATTCCCTATCTTGTGGATGGAACAAGGATGGTTTTTCCAAATGAAGTAAATATGAAAGCTCCTAATATTGATGCTAAAGCAAGTAAAGATGTTGTCTTGGGAGAAAGAGGAGATGGTGCAGGAGATTATCGCGGGGTAATTTTGTCCAAGATTGATGCTATGACAGGAGAACGTATTCCTCATGTTCATTTTAAGTTAACCAACTCTTTTGGAGATACCATTATGGGTTACGAGGATTTGGTAACAGATGAAAATGGACAAATACATTTGAGTAATTTACTACTCGGAGACTATTCTTTTGTTGAGACACATGCTAAAGAAGGATATGTTATTGATACAACTCCAATCAACTTTTCTATCACTGATGGTCAAGAAAATGCCGTGCAGCTAATAGCAAAAAATGATGAAGCAACAAGTGTTACAGTAACTAAGCACTGGGAGGATAATAATAATCAAGACGGACTTCGTCCAGATTCAGTTCAAGTACAACTCTATGCAAACGGAAAATTTGTAACTACTCAAAAAATAACAGCTGAAAATAATTGGAAGTATTCTTTCACTAATCTTCCTAAATATGAAGAAGGTAAAGAAATTACCTATACAATCACGGAAGAGAGTATTTCAGGTTATACTACAGAGATCAATAATTTTGACATCACGAACCATCATGTACCACAACAAACAGATGTTACAGTAACCAAACATTGGGAGGATAATGATAATCAAGATGGACTTCGTCCAGATTCAATTCAAGTACAACTTTATGCAAATGGTGAGAAGCTAGGTGAAGCAGTTACCTTAAATAAAGATTCCAAGTGGACATATACATGGAAGTCCCTTTCTCAAAAATATGAAGGGAAAGATATTCTTTATACTGTTAAAGAGATTACTAAGGTAAATGGCTATGAGACAATCATAAATGATAGTAATAAAGAGAATATTATTATTACAAATAAACATCATATCGCAAAAACCGATAGAAAGAATAGTCATAATAATGACAATAAAAAAACAACCTCTTCACCACAACATGCTTTACCTAAAACTGGTGAGGATGAAAAAATGGTTTTGATAACTACTGGTATCGGTTTCGTATTTCTAGCAATTACTCTTATCTTTTCCAGCCTCCAACTCAACAGATATAAAAAATAACTGAACAAGGTTGGACTTAGATACGAAATGTCAGAAAGTCAAGAAAAGAAAAAAAGACAGATTCTTTCACGAAAAAGTTTTCTGTCTTTTTTGTACGCACAAAAATGATCCTCTTTGGAAGTTTTTTAAGTTTTGTTAAAGCGGAGAAGATAATCTACTTCTACACTGACATAAAAGGAGTAAAAAACCAAACCATATAAAAAATGCTCAACCACATATTATGTATGTGATTAAGCATTTTTTGTTTTATCTTTATGCTTTGGATAAAATCAAGTTGTCTCGATCTTCATTCTATCCTCACATCAAAGAATTTTTAGAAGTAATAATTAAATTTCTTCTTTCTTACGACGAGTAGCCGCTAAGCCTAAGCCACCTAACAGTGCAGCTCCTAGACCTGCTAAAGCAGCAGAATCATTCTCGCCTGTCGCTGGTAATGCACGACCTGTGTTGTCAGAAGCTACTTTATTTTCAGCAACTGCTTTAACTTCAAGCTTAGTGCTTTCTGGTGAACCACCCTTATCTTGTCCTGTTGGAACAACATCAACTGTATCTGTACGTTTGTCTGCGACAACAACCTTAACAAGAACTTCTTCACTTGAACCGTCTGGATAAGTGATTACTACTACACCTTCTTTTTCACCTGGTGTGCTTGTATCTATTGGTGTCTTCCACTCGTATTTTGTATCTTCTGGAAGATCGCCCTTGTTAGAAATAGCATCTTCAGCTTTTGGTGTTTCGTTCAAGCCTGTGTTAACGTCTT
>NZ_WIVG01000084.1 GCF_016758115.1 Lactococcus garvieae | reverse complement strand
GTACAGACTGGTTCCATTGATAACAACTGGGGGAACCCGGGCCCTGAGGAGAATGTCCAACCCGACCAAATCAACTTTAGCATCATGGCACCGGGGACCATTTTTACTATGGCTGGGGAGCAGTACCGCTATTTGGAGAATATGAGTAGTGGGAATCATCTGATTATTCGGAATGACTCTTTCCTTGGAGAAGGTGTTTTCCAACAGGATAATCGCCTTAACACATGGTACGCTGCTCTTGACCCAGCAGTTCAAGCTATGACTCAACCTGTAGCGGATAGCTTTGACACAGGAGTTGTGGCGGATGCTGATATCGTTTGGGAGGGGCAGAATAGATGGTTAACAGCCAATCTGCATGCATTCCCAGAAGTTGAGGCAGATACAACCCAAGTTGATCCAAGCGGTACTCCGCGGGCCTTTGCACTTTCCTTGGCAGATGTAGTTCGTCTATCAGGACCGGGTAGGGCATTTACTGATTTTTCTAATCGAGCAACAGATCAGGGAGAAAATGATGGTTGGCTCCTTCGCACTCCTAGTGTTGTGAGTGGTCACAGGGTTTGGTTAGTTGGTTCTTCTTTGCACAATCTTCAAGGTCAACTAAGTGGAGCAGGTTATGGTACTGGTCCAGCGGCTCCGAATAGAGGTGTCCGCCCCGCAATCATCGTTCACCAATAACAGAATTATCCCTATAATAATGCAAGATTCTGAAACATAGATATAGGGACCAGTCGACTCAAAAGAAAAATCGCTTGCCATGGCACTCCTGCGTGTCAAGAACAAGCGATTTTTTGATGTTTAAACTTTACAAGTCTCTCTCAACTTAGTGTTTCTGGTCCCTCATACTGCTTTTTCGCTTTACAAAATCATAACCAATAAATAAAAAGATACCAACAAAGAAACAAGTTAGCCCAGCCTTAAGCCCTTGCGGGAAAAATTGAAGCTCTACCTTATGTTGTCCTGTAGGAGCGTCCAGTTTCATGAAACCTTGCTGCGCCCTATCTAGTTTAACCGGTTTTCCATCCAGCTTAGCAGTCCACCCTTTATCGTAAGGAAGTGTGAGGAAGAGCTGTCCAGAGCTGTCTGCTTTGTAAGTCAGATGAATTCCATTTTTGACTTGTTCCGTCTTGACTTCTGTTTTTTTCAAGCTATCGATAGCCGTTTGATATTTATTTGTATCCAGAGCCCAGAACCTTGTTGTTCCAAAAGAAACTTGAGTATTTTCTGGAAAAGAAATACTTACTTTTAATGGCGTAGCCTTTGCAAAGTAACCTAAATTATAAAAGTTTCCGACATTCTTGCTGTTCACATTATAAACATGGAGGACTTTTGCACCAGCACTGATACTGATCGTCGTTGTTTTTGAATTTTGACTAAGATAGCTCACATTAGGAAGCTCAAGATAAATCTGACTGTGGGCAGGAGCTGTAAGATCATAACTTACAGAAGCACCGCCCTCTTCTCCCAATTTTCGTGTAAGAGTAACTTGATTTTTATTTCCTGATATATTACTGTTACTGGTTTCAGAGTTTGCATAGAACTGAGTGAAATATTTTTCATCACGCTGGGTCAGATGGTTGAGAAAGGACTCTTGATTTTTCAAGAATTCTTTTTTATTGTCAATAAGTGGCGCATCTTTAAATTCATTCTGAACAAATATACCTAAAGACAGGGCATTTTTATTTTCAAATAAATAAGGCTTCATTTGTTTAAAACCATATTTTTCTGGTTGAAATTGATTGATATTATAATTTATAGAAAGCAGCGAATCCATGATTAGAGTATTCTCAGGATAGCGGAGGTTAAGATAGGTGCCATCCGCATGAAATCCTAGGAGTTTCATGATTTTACTGGAGTTGCTGTTACGAACAGAAGAAAACTGTGATAGTGCGTTGTAGCTATATTTCATGCCGTCATTTGCAGTGTCAGGCGCTATATTTTCAGTTCGGACAAAGGTATTGCCTGTCCGAGAATGGACATTTGCGATAAGTGGTTGTATGAACTCTGTTTGGGTATTGTAATAATTTCTACTGGCAAAATTCCATTCTCTTTTGATACCAGAAAGCTGATAATAAGTATTTAGACCAGCCTCTGCGGCCATAAATAGAGAAAGGATAATAAGTAAAGGACGCCAAGGAAGCCATTTTTTGAAGAAAGTCAAGGCACCCAGAAAGTAAGCCAGTATAAAAAGTAATGTAAGGAGAACATGAAGCGCATAAATATAAGGGTATCCTCCCAGCAAGGCTGTGATAATAAAAGCAAAGGTAAGGAAGATAAAGGGCAATAAAAGCATCCATAATTTTACTTGCCTGTAACGTGTGAGCGTTTCACAAGCCAAGAGTAAAATGATCAAAGAAAAGAGGAAAGCATAACGATGTAAAAACATGTTAGGCGAATGCATGCCTTGCCATGCTAAATCTAAAAATTGAAGATAGAAAGAAGCAATCAGAAGAGTAAACAAAGCACTAAATGCAAGTTTAGTCCGCCACTTGACGTGAGGGAGGAAGAAGAAAGTGAGGGCAAGAACAAGAGGCAGAAGCCCAAGATAAATCATTGGTACAGCGTTGTACTGTGTGGTGTCATAGGCACCAATGAAGTTTTTAGAAAAAAGATCAAAAAGATCAGAATTCTGAGTCCAGAGCGCATTTATTTGCGAGACAGCCTGGCTATTGTTTGCTTTCAAGTCTAGATACATGGGCAATAGCATAATTAAGCTTGTGAAAGCAGACAAAGCAGAGGTGAGAGCAAAATCAAAAAATTTTCTCCACGACCATTTTTGGAATGTTGAACGCGCCAGAAAGTAAAAAATGAGGAAAATAGCAACCATAAAACCAAAGTAGTAATTTTGGATAAATAAGATGCTTAAGGTAATAAAATAGAGACGACGTTTTCCAAAGTCTTGCAGCGCATGCATTCCCCATATGATTAAGGGAAGCCAAATGAAGACATCCAGCCACATAATAATTTCCACTTGACTTGTTAAGAAGCTCATTAGGGCAAATGAAGTTGACAGAGCAAGGATGAGGAGAGAAGGAATTTTCTTATACATATTTTTCAATGCAACAAAGCTAGAGAGGCCAATTGTACCAAACTTTAAAAGCGTGATCAGATAGAGCGCATCAGGCATATTATGAACATTGAAAAAATAAGTAATGGGCATGAAGAAACTCCCCATATAGTAAGCCGAAAAGGCATAAAGATTGAGCCCCAAACGATTGGTGAAAGTATAGAGAAATCCTAGGTTACTATTATGAAGAATATCGCGATAGAGGGTGTGAATAGCGACATACTGATGATAGGCATCGCCAGCAAGAATAGAAGTATCACTCCCCCAATAAATGCCGAGGAAGGCAAAAGCCACCGCGAGCAATCCAACAGGGAGAAGAAAACTTCCTAGGAGCAACCAAATATTTTTCTTGATAAAATCAAACATGCTTTTATTATAACCTAATTTGTAAAAGAAAAACTGGATTATGAAAAGAACCAAGTAAAATAGACACTGTAAAAAACTTACA
>NZ_WIVG01000083.1 GCF_016758115.1 Lactococcus garvieae | reverse complement strand
TGTAAGTTTTTTACAGTGTCTATTTTACTTGGTTCTTTTCAGAAGCTTACGTTTTTTAATTTTCCTTGATTTTTTATTCAGTCTAGCAATAAACAAAAAGAAGCGAACAAGGGGGCGAATAGTTATATAGGTCTATGGCTTAAAGGGAGGTACAATGCATGAGATAGAGGATTTTGAAAAAGTAAATTTGAAACTAATCAAGCAGAAGAAAGAACTACCGAACTATAGTTTGTTTAGCTATTTTTTGCCTTGTGGATTTTCGAAAAAAGCGGTATATGATGCGCTATTCATATAACTTCAAAGGCTTTAGAGTTGTTGACAGTACGGCAAACAGAATGATAAAATTGCGAGAAAATAACGATTTTCGCTGGGGACAATCCAAAAAATCTGTTTTTAGAAAGGCACAGATATGAAAAAGCTTTAGTATCAGTGGGGATTTTAGTTTCCACAGTTATTCTCATTGTTCCAAGTATTGGAGAGAATTTTTATAGGGATAAGTGTGATGAAATCTTATGAAACTGACCTTGGTAATGTGGTATAATGAGAAAGATAAATTAGAATGCGAGGAGGGGGAAATGAGAGAGTACAAAATTAAAGGAACGAATTATAAAATCCGTTATAATGATTTTTCTGGCGAACTGACACCTATTATTTTTATACATGGTTTAGGATGTGCAGGTTCTTTTGATTACGTGGAAGTGGCCTCTATTCTAAAATCTAAACACCGAATAATTCTAATTGATTTATTGGGGGCAGGGTATAGTGACAAGCCACTATCTTTTAAATATACAGTTGCTTCACATGCCAAATATTTACAGGAATTCACTGAAGATCTTAACTTGGAAAAAATGATTGTGTTTGGGCATAGCTTAGGCGGAGCCATAGCGATAGAGTTGTGTAATTTGTTAAAAGATAGAGTTCAAACCCTAATACTTAGTGAAGCTAATTTAGATCCAAGCAGTCCAGATTCAGCAAGTTTTGAAATTGCTAATTTTGATGAAGATGATTTGGATAGTACTTTCGAAAGAAAGCTCACAGAGTATGAAAAGTTAGGAAATACAATGTGGGTAGCTACTTTAAGAAACTGGTTGCCAAAAGCTGCTTTTGAAATTTCTACCAATGCAGTTAGCGGCGGAAAAACATCGTGGAGAGAGCTTTTATACGACTTTGAATTCCCGAAATATTTTATTTTTGGGGAGGAATCATTGCCTGATGCGGACTTTGAAAAACTAAAAGAACACGGTGTGAAAATTGAAGTTGTTCCAAACGCCGGGCACTCAATGGCTTGGGAAAATCCTAATGGTTTTGCCCAAGTTATAAAAAGGTGCTTATAATATTCTATAATTAAATTGTTCTGAACAAGAGATGCTTGCAAAAGTAAGTATCTTTTTTATACTAATCTCTTAAAAGAGAGGATTTTAAGTGGTAGATAATCTAAAAGCTGAAGGTGCAGGAGTATTTCTCGATATCGTGAATGTTATCGGTCAAAGAACGGGTATTAGAATGGATGCGTTGGCGTGTGGCATATTAGCAAACAGCGCATCACTTCAGAAACTTAGATTTTCTGCAAGAGATTCAGCTAACTTCTTAGGCAATGTTGAGATACTTAGTGAATGAAAAGAAGACCAAGGCTACCATACATTAATTTAGGTTAAAGAAATAGTTTTATGACAGATATTTATTTTTAAATATCGAATCAAATTTATAAAATAAATAATTGCTGAATTCGAGTTTGTTTAGCAATTTTTACGTTGTATATTTTTTCAAGAACTAGCCCATGCTCAGCAGTTATTTGATTTTGAAGATTGACCGTATAGAAGATGGGATAATAGAATGCTGCTGTGAGAAATGTATTATAAACATAGACAAATTTTTTTGGTTGAGGAGATATTAGTTTGGTATCAGTAATCTTATTTTTAATAATTATTTTTTCTGGGAAAATATTTGGTTTTCCTAAAAATAAAAGTTTAGATATAATAAAAGCTATAGCGATCGTATTTATAGAAACAATAATTGCATCAATCTTATTTTTGGGAATGAATTTACTTAATACATGGTCTGCCTTTAGTTCTGTCATGTTAGAAAGCCTAAATTCTCTGTTTGAAATTATACTTTTATTTGCAATTATCAATGGCTATATATTATATTGGATAAATAGGTGGGCTTTTAAAGCATTTAGCATTAGTAAAGAGATTCAAACTTTATGTGAGTATATTATTCAATGGTCTTTAATATATTGCACGATATATCAAATTTTGTTTGATGAAATAATAAAACCTTTTAGTGACAAGAATTCCTTTAAAGAAGTGTTAAGTTTAGATGTAGTGGAACCGTCAGAATTATTATTTCTAGTCCTACCTGCTTTAATTTCAATATGGATATCAATTATAGCTTATAAGCATTTTAATGATGAATTATAAGGTGTTTTATCAAATATTTATTCTTGAATGAAGATAAAAGGGAACTTAGGAAGTTCAAAACTCCTAAGTTTTCTTGTTCTGGAGAGACTCTTATTCTTTCACGTTGGACAGAAAATTTTATTTTATGGTTCGTGCTATAGAGTACCGTAAGGTTTGCCGGGCTATATTGTACATGGAATATAAACAAAAACAGCGTAGGAAAATGTTATAATACAAAGTATGCACACTTTTTTTGCTTGAGAAACAAGGAGAAAAATGTTTTGATAATCATCAAGGGAAATGGTGACAAGTAACTGTTACCAGTAATCCGAAAAGTCAAGTATCACAGTTAGAAGCTAAAAATAGGTTTTCGAAGAAGATTGAGAAAAAGACAAAAGAAGGTGCAGCGGGTAAAAAAAGAAATTTTATCAACAGTTCAAAAATTATTTGATGATGGCGAATTATAAGGGATTAAGAATTAAAGGTATCCTCTCTGTTAGTAGAAGTGAATGCTCTTATTAAAGGGATAATGGAACGAGTGGGATGTCCATATGAAAAGAAGAAGCCACAAATTTATAGTCACGCAACTAAAAATACGCAAAGTAGTTTATTAAGTCAATTGAATGATTTTGTTTTTTTAACTAACCAAAAAGTGAAGGAGATAGGAGAAACACACGGAAAGTTATTGATTTTTAAAACTTCTGAGTAATACTCTGATGTAGAAATATAGGGAGTTAGAGGTAAATGAAGGAGAATAAAAGCTTGAAATGTGTTAAAATAAGCCTTTATCCGAAAAAGAAGGGTTAACCTAGTATATATGGGTTTTTGAAAAAATAAATTTAAAACTAACCAAAAAATTAACCAAGCATCGAAAGAAGTGTGTGTACACATAAAATTTATAAAATAAAGGGTTGCTGAATTTTGACTGTTTAGCAATCTTTTACTTTGTGTATTTTTTAAGAGGTATTCCAGGATAAGCTGTTTGATTGATTCTGAGGNTTTTGTTGTGATGTAATCTTCTATTTTGGAGAGGTATAGATATGAAAAAGAATGCCTTAGTGTCAATAGGTATTATGTTTGCTGCAATTCTTCTTATTATTCTAAGTATTGGAGGGAAACTTTATATGGATAAGAAACAGTTTCAGAATGAGATGGTACGTGTGGTAAAAAGTGAGGAAGCAAGAGAAGTTTTTGAATCTTCATTAAAAAAATAGATCCTCATGCCTTTACATCTGAAGGAAAAATTAACTCTTACGAGATTGACTATGAGAGTATTGAACATAGTCCTATGGGTTCGATTTTAGTAAATCTAATAATTAATCATGATAAAACGTTGGTAGCTAAATATGATTTAAATAAACGCTCTGGAG
>NZ_WIVG01000082.1 GCF_016758115.1 Lactococcus garvieae | reverse complement strand
CTCTTGGATGCGGCTCAGATGACCGCAGCAGCAAACAATATCCCGGGAGAATATTACTACGGTATCCATGTGGACGGGCAACTGATCAGTCCTGACCGTATCAATGACTTCTTGGCTGCAGATGGAAGCTTTACGCACCATGATGACTTGTCAGACTTCTTGACAGCTGTACAGAATGGCTCTATTGATAACAACTGGGGGAACCCGGGACCAGATGATAATGTCCAACCCGACCAAATCAACTTTAGCATCATGGCACCGGGGACGATCTTTACTATGGCTAATGAGCAGTATCGTTATTTGGAGAATATGGGAGACAATAATCATATGATTATACGTAATGCGGCAATTCGTAATACAAACTTCTCTACGATGGAACAACGGACCAATGACTGGTACGATGGCCTTGACTCCTCCGTTCAAGCGCGGGTTCAGCGGGTATCTGACAACTTTGTGACGGGAAATGTTACCGGTGATGAACTCACTTGGACAGCAGGACGGTGGCGCTGGTTACCAACGAACCTAGATACTTTTCCTGAAGTTGCGGCGGATGAGACTCGAGTTGACTCAAGTGGGAGTCCGCGGGCATTTATCCTTTCCTTAGCAGATGTAGTCCGCTTGTCAGGCCCAGGACGTGCTTTCCCTGATCATGAAGCACGTGTGGGCTCAGGACCAGAAGGTGACTGGTGGTTGCTTCGTACGCTCGCGACAGATGGTGCTTGGCGGGTGCAACGTGATCCCTCTATTGGGGTGTTGTCCAGTCACCATGCAGGTTCTATTTTAGGATGGGGTGGTGTGCGCCCAGCCCTCATTGTTCGGCAGTAAGCCTTCTATTCGAGAGGCAGGGATAAGTGTAAGACGGTATGAAAAAAGAGGAATGCTCAGACAGGGGATTCCTCTTTTTTATTAACAAATAATACTTCTTCTTTCAGAAGTTAAAGTCAAGGTGTCATTGGCTTGTATCTCAAAAGTTTCTCCATCAATCTGTACAGGTTGGGTGGACTGAGGTGTGACAGACACGGCAGTAGAAACACTGTGGTGGAAAATATCGTTTTCTAAATGTCTTCCTTGAAGGACACTCGGGATAAGTGAAAATATTTTAGGCATACTGTATTTGTCCAGCTCGATAAGATGTATCTCTTGATTGAGGTTTGAGGCCTCGGGAGCAATTTTAACCCCACCACCAAAATAAGGGTGTTTGGTAAAAGTAAGGAGAAAAGCATTGTCAAACTTGAATGTATCCTTTAGATTGTAAATAGAAATACAGAAAGATTTTTTGCTGAACAAAACGTGCAGAGCTGTCATAAGATAAGAAAGCCTGCCCAGTTTGATAGAGTTCAGGAGCTTTTTTACGCGACTGCCGTTTGTAGCCTTGACGATAGCAGCATCCAGTCCTATTCCTACATTATTGAGGGCATATCCTGAAAAAGATTGGGATTTGTATCGCATGACATAAAAATTTTTTGCCTGATTATGGCGGATGTTTTTAAAGGCTTGAATAGGATCAAGGGACAGTCCGAGACTGCGGGCAAAATCATTGCCAGAGCCTGAGGGAATATAGCCAAAGGAAAAATCAGCGGGTAAGGCGTTGAGGGCGAGAGAGATGGTGCCATCTCCACCTAAAATAAGGAGTTGATCCTCGGGCCTTTTTTCTTCAAGAATTTGCTGGATAAAGGATGCTTCTTGACCCGTACGCTCAGTCGCAAAGAGTTTATATGATAAGCCGTTTTCTTCAAGATAAGGCAACAGGAGTTTCAATGAACGCTCCCCTTTGCGGGAACCGGCATTTGGATTGGCAAGAATGTAATAAATCATAGAACTATTCTATCAAAAAAATATATTTTAGAGGTAAATAACATAAGGATTGCGAATGATACGAAACTTTTTCATGGAAGTAACAAGACAATAGGAGGGTTTTGAATGAGACAAAGAAACGCGAAAAGTCTTTTATATGTTATAATTAAGAGAAACAGTTAATTATAAGTGAAGAATGTCGGTTTATAAAAATAAAACTAAGAGTTATAGATAAGCTGACCGACATAGAAAAAATATAGGTTAAAACATGCAATACGAAGAAATAAACGAAAAAACGATAAAGATTAGCCTAACTTTTCAAGACTTGGTTGATCATGATGTGAAGCTCTCAGATTTTTTTACTAATCAATCCATGGTTGAAAATCTTTTTTATGAGCTTGTAGAGGAGCTTGGACTTGAAGAAAGATTTTCATCAGGACTTTTGACTTTCCAAATTCAGCCTTTTCCAAAAGGTGTAAACATCATTGTTACAGAAGAAAACATTGATATTGATCCGACCACGCTTCCCGATGATCCAGAGGAGTTTGAGCAGCTCATGACAGACTTTTTTGGTCGTGTTGAAGATTTGAAGCAAAATGGCGGAGCAAGTCCAGATAAAAACACAACTGAAAATAAAGAAACAAAAGTAAAAAGTAAGCCGGACCCGGACTTTGTCTTTTATTCTGTCGAGTTTGATAACATGATGCAACTTTTGGCAGCTGTGAAAAATGTCAAAATTGAGGCAGAGGAGTCAGAGCTTTATGGCTATAAGGATAAGTTTTATCTGATTATTCTTGATAATCAAAGAGCAAAAGGTAAAACAGAGGTAAGTGCAATGCGCGCACGCATGTTAGAATATGGGCGGGAAACAGCGAAAAGTCGTGAAACATTACAGGAGTATGGAGAATTATTGATAACCACTCGTGCTTTGGAAGTTCTCTCTAAAATTTAAGATATGATAGATACTATAAAAGAAATCCCTATCAAAGGTATCCCTTTTACGGTTGAGTTCTTTATTGTTCTCTTTCTTACTTTTGGGATGTCCTTGATATTTACACCTTTAATGACCTTTATCTCACGCCGTATAGGGGCGGTGGATAAGCCAAATGAACGCCGGATTAATACTAAAGTCATGCCTTCAGCAGGAGGATTTGCAGTTTTCTTGTCTTTTGCTATTGCTACGCTCTTTATTCTTCCTCTCATCGTACATCCGCAACTTCCTTGGGTGGGGATAGGGCAGCCTCTTGCTCCCCGGTCTCAACTGGTTACTTATACGAGCTATATTCTTCCCTTTATCATCGCAGGTGGAGTTGTGGTTATTACAGGGCTTATTGATGATGTCAAGGAAATCTCGCCGAAGATGAAGATGCTCGGGCTGCTTATTGCAGCTTCAATCACATGGTTCTTTACGCATGCGCGATTTGATAACTTGAAAATTCCTTTTGGTGGTCCTTTTCTAGAGTTTCCAGTTTGGCTGTCTTTCATTTTTACAGTCTTTTGGATCGTATCTATTACAAATGCCGTAAATCTAATCGACGGTTTGGATGGTCTGGCTAGTGGAGTTTCCGTCATTTCCCTGTTTACGATGGGGATTGTGTCCTACTTCTTTTTGCCTAGTCCAAATATATTCTTGCCCATCACCATTTTTACTTTGGTAGCCGCGATTATGGGCTTTTTCCCCTATAATTATCATCCGGCGATTATTTATCTGGGAGATACGGGTGCCTTGTTTTTAGGCTTTATGATTTCTGTTGTTTCTCTTCAAGGCTTGAAGAATGCAACTGCTGTAGCCGTTTTGACACCACTTTTAATTTTGGGTGTTCCATTGACAGATACGATTGTCGCCATGGTTCGCCGTAAGCTTAACAATCAGAGCATCTCCAGTGCAGATAAGATGCACTTGCATCATCGCTTGATGCAGATTGGCTTTACGCATCGTGGAGCTGTGTTAGTTATTTATGGTATTGCGGGTATCTTTGCATTTATTTCCTTGATTTTACAAGTTTCAAGTCGTATTGGCGGTATCTTCCTGATTATTGCTCTGCTGCTTGGCTTGGGCCTCTTTATTGATATGGTTGGAATACTGGGTAAGAATCGACAGCCTTTCCTCAATGTATTGCGATTTATTGGGAGCTCAGATTACCGTGAACAACTCATAAACAAGAAACGAAAAAAAAGGTATAAACATGATAAAACAGGACGGAAATGATTTTTTCGCCTGTTTTTTTTAATACGCTATCTTCATGGTACCTAAAGGCACTCATGAAGAACGGAA
>NZ_WIVG01000081.1 GCF_016758115.1 Lactococcus garvieae | reverse complement strand
AAAAAAGGTCAAATGAAATGAGTGTTTGATGAGAAAAGGGTTGCTTTTTGAATCTATAAAAAACTGCTCAGTCGGTTTCCATAACCAACTGAGCAGGTCTTATTCAATAAATCTAAACATTCATTTTCCTTTTAAGCGAAGTTTTATATAGAATTTCACTAAAAAGAAGTTGACGAGTAGCACGAGTAAAATATAAAGTTTGACATGCAAAAAAATCAAGCCAAACACAAGCTCTACAGCTGTGACAAAGAGCATTATACGTGACAGAACGCATTTAATGGCCGCAAACTTTGAGGAGCGACGCAGTGGGTAAATGCGTGTCAAAAGTTGATAATCAAAGGATTCTTGCAAAGCAAACAATTGAAAAAGCAACAGATAATTAAACACAGCCACCAAAATCACCGCAACAACAGGATTCCCAATAAAAATTAAGGATAAAATCGCCAGGAACAGTAAGCGCAAAGTCAGTGATAAATAATCCCCAGAACGTAAAAAGGCACGGCTAAAGAGATATTCATAGGTACGAAGTGTTTTCGGTAATAGAAAGTCCAGATATCTCCGGCGACGACTTTGTGTTTTTAAGCCCTTGACATTGGTAAAGAGCGCAAAAAATCTCAAAGTATTCGTCTTACGGTTTTCTTCATAGGAAATTAATGCCTCCCAAGCAATAATCCCTTTTGGAAGCATCTGGCTTAGACGAAAAGCCAAAGTAGCTGCTTTCAAGAGGAACAATAGAGCAAACCACAGCCCAAGAGAAAGCAGGGACCAGTTTAAAAGAGGCGCAGAAAGTCCAATCAGGCTAAAGCTAATAAAGGCTGGTAAGATTAAGGAACGTAACCAGGAAACATATAGATGTTTACGAACTGCTCTCTCTTGTGGCAGAAGAAAAACCTTATCAGCAGACTCAACAAAGCTCGCCAGTCTTCCAAAAGCTTGACTCAGAGCTGATATTAAAACAATCAAGACCACTTTGCCAGCCGTATTTAAACTATGCGCTTGTAAAAATTGAGCATACTGCACAGCCAGTGCACCCAACAAAATCATCAAGAAAAGCACAAAATGATCATTAAAAACATAGCGCAAGTATTTGAGGTTTTGCCGGTAGTATGCTTTGCGGCGTTCTTCAAACAAGCTATTCATGAGCATTTACACCTTTCGTCAGTTCTAAATAAATTTCATCAAGGCTGGCATTTTCCTTGCCGAACTTTGCGCGTAATTCATCAATAGTACCAGCAACCAGCACTTGTCCTTCATGTAGGATAACAAACTTATCACAGAACTTTTCTGCTGTCGAAAGTATATGTGTACTCATCAAAATGGAAGCTCCAGCATCACGCATAGAAAGCATCAACGTAATCAAGTCTTGAATGGCTAAAGGATCCAATCCTAAAAATGGTTCATCAATAATATATAGGCTTGGGTCTGTCAAAAAAGCGCAAATAATCATCACTTTTTGCTTCATCCCTTTAGAAAAGTTAACTGGGAACCAGTCCAACTTATCTTCCAGACGAAAGGTTTTCAAGAGCTTCTCTGCACGAGGCATAGCCTCCTCCACAGGTACTCCATAAGCCAAAGCTGTTACTTCAATGTGTTCACGTAGCGTCAACTCTTCATAAAGACTTGGGGTTTCAGGTATGAAACCGATCTTCCGACGATAGCCTTCCAAATCTTCCTGCAAGGTAATACCGTCTAACTCAATTTGACCAGAATAAGGCGTTAAAAGTCCGATGACTTCCTGAATTGTTGTTGATTTTCCCGCACCGTTAAGACCGATAAGACCAACCAACTCCCCATCTGCTATATCGAAACTCACGTCATTAAGGACTGGATGGCCAAAATATCCTCCAGTCAGATTACTTATTTTAAGAGCCACATTAATATCTCCACTTCTTTTCAAATTTGTTATACGTTAATTTTATCATATCCCCCCTTCTTTTGCTCCCCTCTACTGCATAAGGCCTTTAGTCCAGCTTTTAATTAGCTAACTCATATTTCCCTTCATTATCGCGATCGCGCCCATAAAATGTAATAAAGCTGGGACAAAAGTCAAAAGCGACTGCTTCTAGGCAAAATTACAAGATGAAAAACGCTCAACCACGGCATTCTTGTTTGTCATGATGGAGCGTTTTTTCATTATTTCGGATTTTTGTCCCGGTCTCTATTTTTCATGTATAGCCCTCTTGGACTTCAATCCTGTTTAGCTTCACTTACGCCTTATTAATGCCATTAACACTTAGAACGATCAATAATGCTCCAAATGGGCTGGCGTTTATCTTCTTTTCATCCTTTAAAACAAGAAAACACGGAAAAGGAGAATATCTTAATGGATACTCCTCTTTCATCTTTTTAAATATGGACAGCAGCCCTCACTAATCTGTTTAAAAATTCCCCTTAATTCTAAGGCACTTATTTCCGATAATATTTTTAGAGAACGGCTAACAAGTTTTTTCCTGCAATTTTATTGTCAAATGGATAAAACCAGCATCCCTTTACAAAAAGCAAAGCAAAATCTAACTTATCAAATGAAATAAGCGTCTTACCATTTTCAAAGAGGACAAGATTGATTTTGACAAACAAAAACAGATTGTTCGAATCTAAAAGCATGAGGCATTCTAACTTAAAACCCATAGCTTCAGCAAATCTTCTACATGATTAATCAAAAAATTCGGCGCTTCATTATCTAAATCCTCAAAACTATGTGCTCCCCATGACACAGCACAGGTCTTAATCCCTGCTGCTTTTCCCATTTGGATATCAAAGGATGCATCACCTATCATAATCGAATCTTCCGGATCAATCCTATAAGTTTTTAAGATATATAAGACCCCGTCAGGCGCTGGCTTGTAATGTTCAACTTGGTCAGAACCAACAACACCTTCAAAATATACAGCAATATCCAGATATTCTAAATTTCTTTTTAAGGCGACTGAATGTTTACTAGACACAACATATAATCTTTTCCCCAAGCTCTTTAGTTCCTGAAGTACTTCTTTAATATGAGGAAACAGTGTCAGATTTTCTTGCTCATATTCCTTGTAGTATTGTCGAAAAGCAGAGAGCAAAGCTTGAAACTCGGTTTCCCTGAAAGCATAATCTGGAAGCATTTTTTTAAAGGACTTTTCAATTGGGATACCTGTATAATAGTTAATCATTTTTTCTGAAGGAACCTTTAAATTAAATTCTTGAAACGCAGATTGGGTTGCCAATATCCCCGTCTTTCCTGAGTTAGCCAAAGTACCATCAAAATCAAAAATATATGCTTCCATTGTCAACCTTCTCCTTTGTAACGGATATAATTTATTAGAAATTATTATAACACAAATGTAATTGATTTTGTTTTTTGCTTAGCCCTCACACAAGATGAAGCGCAAGCACAGCTGTTCTCTGCTTTGCTCTAAAAGCAGCAGATGAACTCTTATAAATTTTGTTTGTCTCTTTTTATTTCCTGATTAATTTTGGTCAGTTTATTTGAAACAACATTCTTTGACCAGTTAGACTAAGCAAAATTAAAAGATTTTGTTATAATTTACTTTTATAAAAAAACAACACAAAAACCCTGTAAACAAGCGCTATAACAGCCTTTCTCACAATTCCTTTTGTCCTTCTTTTTCCCNTGCATATTTTGGGTCACATGGCTATAGACCTGTAAAATCATTTTTTCATCCGAATGTCCTACTCGCTCCATAATCGCCTTAATCGGTACATTCATTTCTACCAACAAGGAGATATGAGAATGCCTTAACATATGTAAGTGGTAACTCCTATCCTTTTCTTCCCCACCCAATTTTTCAAAACAGATTTTCTTAAGATAATAAGAAAGCTCATTTTTACTATAAATATGACCTTTTTCATTCACAAAAACAAACTCCTTATCATAACATTCTGTAAAAAAGTGCGTAAGGATTTCGATACATCTTTCATTTAATGCGATTGTTCTATAAGAATGTGCTGTTTTAGGGGAGAGGAGCTGGCGCGCATTTGCCTCATAGCCATGTAAATTTAAGGTATGCGCAACTGTTAAAGTTCCCTCTTCAAAATGAATGTCTTCCCATCTTAAAGCCAACACTTCTCCTATACGTAAACCTGTTAAGAACATGAACTCTAAAATAGCCGTCTTCCTATAACATTGAGGAAGGCTGTAACCATAATCAAGAATAAGA
>NZ_WIVG01000080.1 GCF_016758115.1 Lactococcus garvieae | reverse complement strand
AGATTTTAATCTACCACCACAGATTATACAGAACCAAAAAATGGACGTCCATCACGTCCATTTTTTGAGTGAGATTTCTCCACTTGATAGGAGTTTATGTTGCCCATCTTCTAGCTGGACGATGAGCTTCCCATCAGGTGTTAAATCCATTGCTTTCCCTCTGTAGAGCGTTTTATTTTCTTCAAACTCTACTTTTTTTCCTAAGACGAGAGAACGAGATTTGTAAAAGCTGAAAAAGTCACGGTTAGACAGTCTGTAAAATTCGGACCATATTTCAGCGACCAGTTCAGAGCGTGTGATAGAAGGCTTTTCTGTAAATAATGAACCAGCCTTATGCGTGAGCTCTTCTGGGAATTTTTGAATATAAAAATTAATCCCGATACCTAAGGCAACCTGTAGGCTTCTATCTGCTTGAACCTGAGCTTCGGCTAAAATACCGACAATTTTTTTCCCATTCAAGTAGATGTCATTTACCCATTTGATTTCTGGTTTTTTGCTTGTTAGGTTTTCGATGGCTGAGACAACGGCGGCCGCTGCGAGTAAAGTATAATTAGGCAAACTTTCTAGCGAGTCCATGGGTTTCAAGAGGAGGGTCATATAAATGCCACCTTCTGGACTAGCAAAATACTCCCGACCAAAGCGACCATAAATTCCTGTCTGCTTTTCAGACATATATAAAGTATTAGCCTGTCCATCACTTTTGGCATCAATCTGGGTTGAAACAGATTGCTCGAGAATTTTAACATCTTTCAGCCAAGGATTGGCTGCTAAAATAATTTTTTTATCTAAAGGATTTTTCATTTAGGCAAAGTATATCAAAAAATTCCAATTTGTGCTAAAATAAGGAAGTTACAATTTCCGATGGCGGGAGAGTAATCTCCAGGTGAGTAATCACTACCATTTAAGCCTGTAACCGAAAAATACTTAAGAAGTAGGGGAAATAAAAAATGTCAGAAAAACGTTTATTCACATCAGAGTCAGTTTCAGAGGGGCATCCAGATAAGGTGGCTGACCAAATTTCGGATGCTATTCTTGATGCTATTGTGGCACAAGATCCAGATGCACATGTGGCCTGCGAAACAGTAGTTTATACGGGCACAGTTAATGTATTTGGCGAAATATCAACCTCAGCTTATGTTGATATTGCTGGAGTGGTTCGTGAAACCATTAAAAATATAGGCTATACAGACAGTGAAAATGGCTTTGACTACAAGTCAGTAGGTGTCCATGTTTCACTTGTAGAGCAGTCACCTGATATTGCCCAAGGGGTAAATGAAGCAGAAGAAGTTCGAGGGAAAAAGGGAGAAAACATTGACCCACTTGACCTTATCGGTGCGGGTGATCAAGGGATGATGTTTGGCTATGCTACCAATGAAACGGAAGAATATATGCCACTGGCGATTTCACTCAGTCATAAATTAGTGAAAAAATTGGCAGATTTACGTAAATCTGGAGAGCTGACTTACCTTCGTCCAGATGCTAAATCACAAGTTACAGTGGAATACGATGAAACAGGGCAAGTAAAGCGTGTCGATACAGTCGTTATCTCAACCCAGCATGCAGCTGATGCGACAAATGAAGTGATTCATCGGGATGTGCTTGAAAAAGTAATTAAGGAAGTTATCCCGGCAAACCTTCTTGATGAAGATACAAAATACTTTATCAATCCTACAGGTCGCTTTGTTATCGGGGGTCCACAAGGAGATTCGGGCTTAACAGGGCGTAAAATTATTGTGGACACTTATGGTGGCTATGCTCCACATGGTGGTGGTGCTTTCTCAGGTAAGGATGCAACAAAGGTTGACCGTTCAGCTTCCTATGCAGCACGTTATGTAGCTAAAAATATTGTGGCTGCTGGTTTAGCAGATAAGGCACAGGTACAACTGTCCTATGCGATTGGTGTCGCTACACCAACCTCTGTTAATATTGATACATTTGGTACAGGGAAGGTTTCAGATGATACTTTATTGGCAGCTATTCGTGAAAACTTTGACCTACGTCCAGCAGGAATCATAAAAATGCTTGACTTGCTTCGTCCGATCTATGGACAAACTGCAGCCTATGGGCATTTTGGACGTACCGATGTCAATCTTCCATGGGAGCGCTTGGATAAGGTAGACGCCTTTAAGGAGTTACTCTAATGAGCAAAACTGTGTCTCTGGCACAGTTTTTTTATTTTCCGTAAAAAGAGTATTTTTTACTGACAATGACAGGGTACTTTTTTAAATCAAATTGTTAAAAATTTGAAAGCGGTAAAATACTTAATTGAAACATATCTCAAAAAATGGTAAAATGTAAGGAGTGTTTCTATGGAAGCACATGTGAACTATAATCAAGCTATCTGTTCCATCGCACCGCGATAGAGCAGGTATGAATAAAAGGAGACAGATGAACGTCATATCACTCGTTCTGCTTGTCTTATTGATTGTATTGGTTATTGCCTTTATTTTTTACGCTCAAAATATTAAGAAAAACAAGCAGGATGCTGAAAGTCTTTTTATGCAAGCAGAAAGCAAGGCTAATGAGATAACGGCAACTGCACAGCGTGATGCTGCTCTTGTGAGAAAAGAAGCGGAAATCCTCAGGGATGAAGCAGAAGCTTTCAAGAAAGAAGCACGTTTTAATCTTCGTGAAGAAGAGCAAAAACAGCGCCGTGAAATCGAAGATGAATTTAAGCAAGAACGTAAGGAGTTAAGAGAAACAGAACAACGCCTAAAACAACGTGAAGAAGTTCTAGATCGTAAGGATGACAAACTTACGAATAAAGAACGTAGCTTAGACTCTAAAGAGGAAGCGCTCTCTAAAAAAACTGATACACTCAATAAGCGTGAGCAAGAGCTTTTAGAAATTGAAGAAAAGAAAGAAAAAGAATTAGAACGTATCGCTGCTTTGACAAGGGACGAGGCGAAAGAACTCATCCTTAGTGAAACACGCGAGGGTCTAACGAAAGAGATGGCACAGCTTATTCGTGTGAGTGAGGAAAAAGCACATGCTGAAGCGGATAAACGTGCGAAGAACATTGTTTCGCTTGCTATCCAGCGTGTTTCTAGCGATTCGGTAGCTGAACAGACCGTATCAGTAGTAACCTTACCTGACGATGGAATGAAAGGTCGAATCATCGGGCGTGAAGGTCGAAACATTCGTACTTTTGAAGCCTTGACGGGTATTGATGTTATTATTGATGATACGCCTGAAGCAGTTGTCTTATCTGGCTTTGACCCGATTCGACGGGAAATTGCTCGTATGACATTGGAACAACTGGTCCAAGATGGTCGTATTCATCCTGCACGTATCGAGGAACTGGTTGAGAAAAACCGCAAGGCTCTAGACCATAAGATACGTGAGTATGGTGAGCAAGCGGCCTTTGAAGTTGGTGCGCATAACCTGCATCCAGATTTGATGAAGATTATGGGGCGCTTACATTTCCGAACTTCTTATGGTCAAAATGTTCTTGACCATTCGATTGAAGTTGCTCATGTTGCAGGAAATCTTGCTGGTGAGATGGGGGAAAATGTGAGTCTTGCTAAACGTGCTGGCTTCTTACATGATATCGGTAAAGCACTGGATCATGAAGTTGAAGGAAGTCACGTTGAGATTGGGACAGAACTTGCACGTAAGTACAAGGAAAACCCGATTGTTATCAACGCAATTGCGAGTCACCATGGTGATACAGAGCCTAACAGTAACATTGCTACTTTGGTTGCTGCAGCTGATGCACTGAGCGCAGCACGTCCCGGAGCACGCCGTGAATCGATTGAAAACTATATCAAACGTCTGCGTGACTTGGAAAATATTTCAACCAGCTTTGAAGGTGTTGAAAGTGCCTTCGCTTTACAAGCAGGGCGTGAAGTTCGTGTCATGGTTAAACCAGAAAAACTTACAGATGACCAAATTGTCATTCTAGCACGGGATGTAAAAAATCGCATAGAAGACGAAATGGACTATCCGGGTAATATCAAAGTCACAGTCATTCGCGAAACACGTGCGATTGATTATGCAAAGTAGGAAAACAAAACATAAAACACACGCTATCACAAAGTCAAGAAGCCCCTTCTGGGGCTTCTTTTCTCATGCTTTCCTTGGTTCAGAAGAGAGAAACAAGCAAAGCCCCCAGTCAAACCAAACACCCTTTTCTCATCAAACACTCATTTCATTTGACCTTTTT
>NZ_WIVG01000008.1 GCF_016758115.1 Lactococcus garvieae | reverse complement strand
GCGGTCATCAGGTCTGAGTTGTCCCGGTTGAAGGTAGGCATGAACCACGGGGCATCTTGGCCTGAACGGCTCCAACCAAAGGTCAGGTTGGCGTAGGTGTTGAAGGCTGCCGAGTCATCTACACGGATGTTCAGGTTGTTCTCTGAGGGACGCATGACCGTCCAAGTGTCCACTTGCTCACGGATGGTATTGTTCACTATAGGGGTGAAATCTTGTTCTCCTGTTGAGCGTTTCTCCATGAACTCGGAGAGGCGGATACGGGCCATGAGCGGCACATTGCCATAGTTCTCCACGAAGACGTCCTTGTTTTCCGTGTAACGGTTGTAGTAGTCGTGGACACGGCCTCCGGGGATGTTTTCTCGGATGCGGTCATTGATGGCCCGCTGGTTGAAGGCTTGGAAGGCGAAGGTGCCGCCTACTAAGAGCAATAAGAGGGACAGGAGCGCGAGGTTGCGCAGCCGCCGCTGGTTTTTCTTTTCTGGTGTCATAAACTCCTCCTTTGACGTAACCTGTACTTTTAGATTTTCATTACAACTACATTTCTAATGTTACGTTTACTTTCTGAGTCTATAGTATAAAAAAAAAAAAAAAGGTCAAATGAAATGAGTGTTTGATGAGAAAAGGGTGGGTGGTTGGCTGGGGCTTGTTTCTCTCTTCTGAAAGACATGAGAAAAGAAGCCCTGACTAGAGCTTCTTTTCTTCATGTACCGAATCAGTCTTCGCTTTTTTTATTTCCTCAGCTAGAGCTGTTAATTTTCTTAGACGGTGGTTAACCCCTGACTTTCCTAGTGGAGGATCCAATAACTGGCCCAGTTCCTTAATGGTGGCTTCGGGATGATTAATCCGAGCATGTGCCACCTCTGTGAGCGCTGGTGGGAGATTTTCCAGCTCCTTTTTTTCTGCTAAATATTTCACTGCAGAGATGACTTCCTGTGCTGCTGAGACAGATTTATTTATATTTGCTGACTCAAAGTTTGACTGACGATTTGCCAGTCCCCGCATCTCACGCATAATCTTAGCATTCTCAAATTTCAAACGCGCTTTCATGGCTCCAATCAGAGTTAGAAAGTCCATAATTTCTTCAGCTTTAGAAAGATATAAAATATAACGGTTTTTCCGAGAGATTATACGCGCATCAAAGCCAAAATTATTAAAGATATCTTTTAAATCTTCTGCATGTTCCTGATATACACTGGAAATAGACAGCTGATAATCTCCTTTTTCTGGATTATGCATTGATCCGCTAGAGAGAAAAGCGCCACGCATGTAGTCTTCCTGTGCCTCTTGATCGTATTTCACAGATTCTGGAATTCCAGAATCTAAAAACATCAGTGTATCGGAGAGCTGAAGTTCATTGAGCAATTCATTCACTTTGTCTTCAATAAAAACAGTATAAACACGGTTTTTTGAAAGTGTTGTTTTTTGATGTACACGAATCTCTGCACGAACTTGATAAATATCGAGGAGCATTTGATAAATGTACTTTGCTGTCGCAGCATTTTCTGTAGACAAAGCCAAGGTCAGACCACCAGAAATACCCAAAGAACCATTCATCCTAATCAGAGCCAATAGAGTGCCACGGCTAGGTTTCTGACTTGTCAGTTCCTTTTTTACATCACTTGTGAAACTCATACTTCTCTTCTCTCATGTTGAGCGCTGATTCCCATGATTTCCAAAGCAATGGCATCTCCATCATGAAATGCCCCACCATTCACCAGCTGCAAAAAATCATTGGAAATAATATTCACTTCTTCTTCTTGTAAAGCCTTGAAGTCGTGAACCACCTGCACTAAATACTCGTCAAATTTGTTGGAATTCATATATTCTTCAGGTACTTCTGCACTGTTTACCAATACAGTATCGATAACGCGGGTTCCCAGATGTTCATGAATAACACGAACATGGTCTGCATCACTAAAGTGCTCTGTTTCACCGCGCTGTGTCATAATGTTGCAGACGTAAACAATGCGAGCAGGTGTTTTTAAAAGTGCTTCGGCAATTTCAGGAATAACAATATTAGGTAAAATTGAAGTAAAGAGTGACCCAGGTCCTAAAACAATAGTATCTGCTTCCATGATAGACTGTACGACCTTTTTAGATGCACGCGGACTCTTTCCTGTATTTGTTTCCGTAAGATAGACATGATGAATCAAATCATTATAGTCTGTAATCTTACTTTCGCCCTCAACTTCATGACCATCTCTAAAGACGGCATGCAGGGTCAATGGTGTATCACTTGATGGATATACGTTGCCCTTTACGTGGAAGAAACGAGCTAATGTTTGAATGGCCTCATAGGTGGAGCCCTGCATCTCACCAATAGCAGCGATAATCAGGTTTCCTAGAGGATGACCGGTCAGCTCTCCATCGCTCGAATCAAAGCGATACTGTAAAATATCCGCATAAAACTTAGGCATATCGCTCATAGCAATCAGAACATTTCGTAGATCGCCCGGAGGAGCAATATCAATTGCGGAACGCAAACGTCCCGAAGAGCCGCCGTCATCCGCAACGGTTACAATTGCGGAAAGGTCTATATTTTCTTGACGCAAGGACTTCAAAATGACAGGAATACCCGTCCCGCCTCCTATAACCACTATTTTTGACTTGCTCATGATCGGTTAACCGTTTCTTTCCTTTTATCCTTATCTCTGTGGCTTGTATTTAAATGCCAATCTTCCTTAAGTAGTGCCTTGGAAACACGCTCAGCAAAGGCGACAGAACGGTGCTGACCTCCCGTACAGCCAAAAGCAATCGTCAAAACTGATTTTCCTTCTTTCTGATAAGACGGAATAATCGGCAAGAGCATATTCATTAAATTTTTATAGAATTCCTCAGAGGCTTCTTGACGCATGACATAGTTAAATACTTCCTTGTCCTGCCCTGTTTTATCACGGAGTTCTGGAATATAGTGAGGATTTGGAAGAAAACGAACGTCAAATACTAAGTCTGCATCCATGGGCAAACCATATTTGAAGCCGAAAGAAAGTACCTCAATACGAAATGGCGCTTCTTTTGTTTCAGAAAAACGCTCAAGAATACGTGCCCGCAAATTGCGCGGAGTCAGCTCACTGGTATCTATCACAACCTCAGCCAGAGCTTTGATGTCTGAAAGAATTTCGCGCTCTTGAGTAATTCCATCAAGTACACGTCCATCAATAGCCAAGGGATGTGAACGACGTGTCTCTTTGTATCGTGCAACCAGTTCAACATCGCCTGCATCTAGAAATAAAAGCTTAAAGTTTACTTCTGGGCTGTTTGAAAGTTCTGCAATAATGCCCCGCAAGCGATCAAAGAAAATACGGGAACGCATATCAACAACCATCGCAACCTTGTTAATCTTACTGTCAGGTGTATTAAGAAGCTCTACAAATTTTTCAATCAAGTTCGGCGGCATATTATCAACCGCAAAGTAGCCCATATCTTCAAAAGATTGGATTGCTACGGTTTTGCCAGCACCCGACATCCCTGTGATAATGACAATATTTAGTTTGTTCTCCATTTTTTCTCCTCTTCCTTATCCTAGCAAGCGCTTCGTTCACAGTTTAGAGCATTGGGCTGATAAGTCGCGCCAAGCCTTCCTTGAAACGAATACTTGTGCTGCGTTCTTCGTAAGTTTCAAGTGTCAAACGTTTACTCACTGCAAGGTCTTGTTTGAAATCTTCACGTAGCTTTTGAGAAATATCATAGTCATAGAGTACCATGTTTCCCTCAAAACAAAGTTGCAGACTACGGTTATCAAAGTTCGCAGAGCCAACTGATGCGTATTCGCCATCAATAATAAGTGTTTTAGAATGTACAAAGCCTTTCTCATAAGTATAAACCTTTGCTCCCATTTTAAGCAAGTCAGCTGCATAATAATAGGTGGCCCAATAAACCAGAGGATGATCTGGTTTATTCGGAATCATTAAGCGAACTTCCACCCCTGACAAAAGTGCCAGTTTTAAAGATTCATGCAGTGCATCATCTGGAACGTAATAAGGGGTTTGAATGATAATCTCGCGCTCCGCACTGTTTATCATCTTCATGTAAGTCATCTTGATTTGGGTTTTTACTTCATCTGGTCCTGATGTTACAAACTGTGTAATCACTCGGTCTCTTTCTAAGGCTGCTGGAAAGTATTCCGCTGCTTCAGAAATTTCAAATTTGTGTTGGCTGTTCCAATCCATAATAAATCTGTTTTGAAGGGAATAGACCACATCACCTGTCAGACGAAGATGTGTATCACGCCAGTAGCCAAACTTCTCCGTTTCAGTCGCATATTCATCACCAACATTAAACCCTCCTGTATAACCAATCTGACCATCAACAACCACAATCTTTCGATGCAAGCGATAGTTGGTACGTGGGTTAATTAAGGACAATATCAGTGGAAAGAAATACGAAATTTCTCCGCCAGCTTTCGTCAACTGTTCAAACTCCTGCGGTTTTGTTTTACTACTTCCCCAAGCATCAATTAAAAGACGTACTTCAACTCCTCTCTGAGCAGCCTCAACAAGAGCATCTGTTAATTCTTTACCCAGATTATCCATTCGAAAAATATAATATTCTAAATGTATATGGTGCTTTGCATTACGAATGTCTTCGATAAGGGCATCAAACTTTGCACGTCCATCTGTAAAAATTTTTACGCCTGTATTTGAAGAAATAACTGCCTTTTCTTCTACAAAAAGCATATGAATAAGCTGCGTAATGCCATGATTTCGTGTAATTCTTTTGATAAATCCTTCTTCTTCATAAACCCGCCAGGTGCGCTTTAACTGTTCTTCAAAACCTACACGGAAAGCGCGCTGCACTCTAAAAATACGGTAATGCGCAATCCCGCGCCCCACTAGAATATACAAAATAAAACCAAAAATAGGTAAAAGATTAACGACAAAAAGCCAAGCCCATGTCGTTGAAGTACTTTTACGCTCTCTGAAAATGATCGTCATTGACAAAAAGAAGTTTAAGACAAAAATAGATAATTCAATGATGGCAACAAGACCCAAAATAAAACTCCTTTTCTAAATTTCTTCTTATCCAATTATAACACAGGCAGCAAACAAATATTTAATCTAAACTGAAGGTTCGCTTAAAGGTTTACAACTTGCTTCGCCCCTTGCGTATCAGCAGTCTCTTTGCTTTAGCAAAAAGAATGATAAAGGTTCACCACTCGCTGCGCTCCTTGCGTATTATCATTCTAATTTGCTAAAGCAAAAAGAATGATAATACCCACGGGCTCGCCATGGGTACTTATGGTATATTCTTGAAGTTAAAGCCTGCCACCAATAGCTCATATGGTAGATTATTACTGTTGTTAGCCAGCCGTATGTTCTAGCCAATCCCCCGAATAAACTGGAATAAGTTGGTCATTTGTATTAACAGCTGCGCTTGAATTGTAGTGATAATAATAAACCTGTTCCGTTTGCCCATCGCTTAACTGGGCCTGTGCTATATATCTGAGATATTCGCTTTCATCACGATTATCCGAGAAAAAATTCTCCATCTCATCAAGGACTGCAATGTTCTTTGGAAAGTCCTTCAATATAAAGATTTCTCCTAAGATTTCCGAGTTTCCCTCGATGATTGCGGGATAGCCTTTATTTTCAATGTGAAATAAGCTTCCTTTAATCTTCCCAGGATAGCTTTCTAAAACCTCGCCTTTCAAATACTTGTCATAATTGAACATGCCTGTACGCAAACTCCCATAGACAAACACTTTGTTCAACATATTTCTCCACCAATAGTTCGCAAATCTTCTGTATAACGTGTACAAGCATCCAATGCTATTTCTATCCCTTTAACAATTTCGTCTAATGACATATAAGGCGTATCTTTTTTGTCAATCACCTGTGATGTCGCATAAGGAATATGGATAAATCCACCTTTGACATTCGGATATTTTTCTTCCAGAAGGTGGCGTACACCATAAAAAACATGATTACACACAAAGGTTCCTGCTGTGTTTGAAAGTGTGCCTGGAATGCCTGCTTTATTAAGTTCGCTAACAATAGCTTTTACGGGAAGTGTTGAAAAGTAAGCAGGAGCACCTCCTTCCTTTACAGGCTCATCAACCGGTTGATTGCCTTCATTATCTGGAATGCGAAAGTCATCCACATTAATCGCTACACGCTCAGGTGTAATCGCATAACGTCCACCTGCTTGCCCAATGTTTACAACAAAGTCTGGCTGATGTTTTTCAATTGCTTCCTCAATCTTTTCCAGTGATTTATAACGAACGGTTGGAATAATTAGTTTAATGATTTCAGCATTATTGATTTCTGAGGCTACACGCTTGACAGCTTCCTCAGCTGGGTTAAGTTTCTCTCCACCAAAGGGGTCAAAGCCTGTTAACAATATTTTCATAATAAACTCCTTATTAGTACTTAAAATGCAACGAAATACATGACGAGAATGTGCAGAACGATGAGAGCAAGCGCTACAGGTGCTTGCATTTTAATCACCTTATTTTCACCTTTCATCTCAAGTAAGGCTGCTGGTACAATATTAAAGTTAGCAGCCATCGGGGTCATCAAAGTGCCACAATAACCTGCTGTAAGTGCTAAAGCTCCAGCAATAACTGGATTTGCACCTTGGGAAAGAACAAAGGGAATACCAATACCCGCAGTAATTACAGAGAAAGCTGCAAAGGCATTTCCCATAATCATCGTAAAAATAACCATCCCTAAAACATACGCCACAACACCGAGTAAACGATTATCCGCAGGGACTACACCAGTGATGGCTTGTGAAATGACTTCACCTACTCCTGCTGTTGTAAACAGAGCGCCCAAAGCAACAAGCAACTGAGGTAAAATTGCGACTGGTCCCATCGAATCAAAAAGGCGCGCACCATCCTCGACAGACTCTGTGGCTTTCGCTTTCGTCATTATCAGTGCAAAAAGTAGAGAAACAAGCGAAGACACACCAATAGCAAAGAGCGATGAATTAGCATAGTTACCTAAAGCCATCGCAATCCCAACAGCAACAAAGGCAAGAATGAAGGAAGGGATGAAAATTTTATTTTTTAACAGCTTAGACTGCTTTTGTCCAAACGTCTCATCTAACGATTTATATTTCCCGAAAGTGACCTGTTTGCTGAGTGTAAGTAAGCTGCTCAATACGACAAAAAGACCAATCAGCCAAGCTGGAATAAGTGCACCTAAAATAAAAGGCAAAGCGATAAGAATCCAAAAGACTGTCGTTCCAATGCGTTTTACACCTTGAATTGTAGTGAAGGCTTTATAAGCCATATAAAGCATGAGCAGGCCCATTAGAACATAAAATACATTTAAAGAAACATCAATAAAAGCTTGCATAGACTAATTTTCCCCTTTCTTTCCGAATTTTCGCAAAAGTTTTCGATCATAAAGCATAAACTGGACAGCAGTCACAACAAAAGCAAGTACAGCCATAATAATACTGGCTACTGCCACATCAACCGCTGTAACATTGTAATTGAAGCTTGACAAGGTTGAGGTAATCAAAAGCACTCCGGCACTGCCAGCAAACAAGTTTTGTCCAAAAAAGTTACCGTAATTTTCCGCTGCGGCTGAAAGAGCCTTAATGTTATCGTCTTCTGATTCAACGTCACCATATTTGCTTACTGCAGCTGCTTTTGCCATCGGTTGAATCAGAGGTCTCACAAACTGCGGATGCCCGCTGATACGGATAGACATAGCTCCTGCGATAAATCGAACAAAAACGTAAAAGAGTGTAATCCGACCTGTGGTGAGAGATTGCATACGTCCGATAAGCTCAACTGCACGCTGGCGAAGACCGTTTCGCTCTAGAACCCCAATAACGGGAAGGGTTAACACAAAAAGGGAAACCATGCGGTTATCCACAAAAGACTGACCCAAAATTGTAAGAATCTCCTGAATGCTCAAACCAGCAACAAGTCCAGTCGAAACACCCGCAAGAACAACAACAAATAAGGTCTCTATCTTGAAAACAAACCCAATCAAAACAATCAAGACACCTATTAACTTGATCATGAAATAATTCCTCTTATTAATTATATTTTAGACAATTATACACTATTTGTCCTTTTTGTTCAATTTATTTCGAATTTTTCTTTTTTTCTGATTTTTCATGATATTAGATACAAGATGAGCTTTATCGTACCTCCCTTGGGGTGTTCAAATTTTTTCTGAAAGCTTGTTAAGGCTTCCTTGTATTTTTAAGAGTATTAATTTTATATTTGCAGAGTAAAAACACCCGCTTAAAACGGATGTTTTTTGCTCTTTACATACTATTTCATCTGTCAAGAGATACAGCATGTTAAACTTTTTATCCCTTGCTCCTATGTAACTCAATTTTGATATCTGCTACTTGCTCTACAAAATATGGGTCATGCTCAATGACAAGCATACTTGGCTTCTCTCGCTTTATCATCTCAATAATTTGTTCTTGATTGAAAACATCTAGATAATTGAGCGGTTCGTCCCAAAGATAGAGATGAGCAGGCTGCGTTAAGGCTCTTGCTAATTCAACTTTTCGTTGCTGCCCTTGACTCATATGTTCAATTTTTTGTTCGAAAACATTACGTTCGACACCTAGTTTACGTAAGTTATTGAGGAAAGTTTCTAACTCCAGATTTTCCTCTTTGACAAAATCACTCAAAAATCCTTTGTTATCTGCAAGCTGCCGAACTTGTGAAAGGATTAGATTATGAGCCATATCAAAAGTTCCTTCATATCTGCCGGAAAATGTTCTGGTTAATACATGAAGCAAGGAGGATTTTCCGATACCATTCACCCCTGTCAAAGCAATGACCTGTCCTTGGTTTATATCAAATGAAACAGGTTGAAAAAGGAAATGCTCAAAGCCTGCTGTCAAATTTTCGACTTTCAACAAGCGTTTTTGGTGACTCCTCAGAACATGCATGGCTAATCCCGGTACTTCCTCCCAGTTTTTTAGAAGTTTTTCCTTATCTGCAATATCTTCTTTCATACGCTTTTCTAGATTTTTAGACTTTTGCATCATATTTGCCGCTTTCCGCCCTATAAATCCTTTATCCACACGCTTAGTTTCCGAATCAAAACCTCTTTTTCGGCGTGATTTTGTCGCTTCAAGGTTACGCGACCAAGCTTCTTTTTCACGTGCGGTTTGTTTCAATCTGCTAATTTCTTTTCTGAGCTTATCATCCTGAGCTTTTTCAGTAATATCCCTCAATCTTTTTTCTTCTTCATAAAGCGCAAAATTTCCCGCATACAGGTGCAAATCAGCACGCTCAATAGCTAGCGTATGGTCTGTCGTTTGATTTAGAAAATTGCGGTCATGAGAAACCAATATATAGCCTGCTTTTCCTTGGAGATAAGCAGCCACCTTATCTCTTGAAGCCTTGTCCAGATGGTTAGTTGGTTCATCAATAAGCGCATAATTTTGCTCATCTAAAAAGAGAAGAGCCAGTAAAACTTTTGTTTGCTCACCTCCTGATAAACTCCTAAAAGGACGCCAAAGAGTATCCAAATCGACATCCAGTAAGGTAAGTTCGCGTTCTAACTCCCACTGTTCAAAATCTGCTAGCTCTTGCAAGACAAACAAGGTCAACTGACTTTTATCTTTAACTGTTTGTGGAAAATAGACAAAACTCTTGCTGGTTTTCACCTCAGCATTAGCTTCTGTTTCACCGACGAGAATCTTTAAAAGTGTCGTCTTCCCTCTACCATTACGCCCCACTAAACCCAGTTTCCATTTGTCATCAATATTGATACTTACCTTATCAAATATCAACTGATCCGTGTAAGCAAAAGTTAAGTTCTTAATTTGAATGTTTGACATATGCCTCCTGTCTAAACCCGTTTCTGCCGCGATTAGTGAACAGATAGGGTTTCTATGTGAGTTTATTGACCTTTAGCGATACTGTTACGCGATGTGCTTGTATTTGTTTCAGTTGTTGCTTCATAGTTTCCTCCTTGTTTAAAATCCAATCGAATAATGCGTATGATGACCGTGAGGTTTGGTTGCTTTTTTCAAGCCCTTGTTCTGAACCTGCTTGCCTGTCTGCACAGTCATTTTCTTTTGTTTTGACCTGATTACCTGTAATTTTTCCTGCATTATTTTTTGCTTTGGGGACATTAAAAAACTCCTTCTCTCTATATTTCGCATCCACAAAAATAGAGAAAAAGAGTTCAAAATGCGCCACAAAAGGGGCTTTATTTCTGAAGGTCTAGTTTCTATAAATCATGAACACGAAAAAATTCTTGCGGATACACTGCTTAACCGCTTTTAACATTTTTTCAAATTTCATGACTTATAATTTCAATAGACCTTACCTCACTTTTATTGTTAGAGTAAGTTTATCAAAACAGTAATATACTGTCAAGAAAAATACTTGACTCTGTTTTATACAGGCGTTAGGCTACCTCGGAAACGGTTTTTTCGCGGTAGCTCAAGAGGCTGAGTACACACACCATTAAGGCAAATACAGAAATCCCCCAAGGATTTGAGACAACAACCTTGTAGCTTATGATAAGTAGGACAAGCAATGTAAGGATTGAAATTGCCTTGATGAACCAGCCCCCTATTCCAGTTTTAAAATAAAAAATAATCGCGGAGATGAGAAGCATTATCCATACGATAAGTATTGTATAAGAAATTGAGCCTGCTAAGTATACAAATAAATTATCTTTAAAAATAAAGGAGAGGATTGCCCCAATAAAGAGCATACCTGAACAAAAAATTATCGCTGGGACGGGAACGCGCTTGCTTGACAGTTTACCAAGTGTTTTTCCCATGATACCTTTTGAATCTTTAGCTCGAGAATAAACCGAACGAGATGTGGCATAAACCGCAGAATTAATCACTGAAAAGAGGGCTAAGATAATGACAAAATTGACAATAAGAGCTGCTCCAGGAATACCTAACTTTTCAAAAATCAAAACAAAGGGACTCTTTTGAGTACTACTCAAAAATTTCCAAGAATAGAGTTCTACAAAGATAAACATAGGAATAACATAGAATGAGAAAATACGCATAATAACACCACGAATAGCTTTAGGTATTGCTTTTTTGGGATTTTCTACTTCTGAAACTGTTAATGCTATGAGCTCGGAACCCCCATAAGAATAGATAACAATAAGCATGGCATTGAAAACACCCTTCATGCCATTTGGCATAAAGCCACCGTATTTGTTCATTTGACCTAGTCCCTCACTTAGTCCAAGGTGAAAAACTTGTACAGCGACCAAGTAGAGGCCAACCACGATAAGAATAAGAATAACCATGATTTTTGCCCAAGCTAACCAGTATTCTGTTTCAGCAAAGACACGTACCGAGTAGAGGTTGAGCCCTAAAGTGATAATAGCAACAATAAGTACAAAAATCCATGATGGAACTTGTGGGAGCCACACGCCTAAAAATTGAGCTATAGCTACAGACTCAGCCACCATAGCAGCCATCCACAATGACCAGTAAACCCAGTCTGTAAAGTGGGCAAATCTTTTTCCTACATAGGGTGCAATAAGACCAGCTAGACCCACAGTCGTCTCTTTTTGATGCAGAATAATCTGACCCGCACCATACATCACGACATAGAGGATTATGCCAGCTAACAGATAAGCTAACATTACTGCGGGACCTGAGGCTTGTATAGCACTGCTTGAACCGGCAAACAAACCAGCTCCAATAGCCCCACCAAGTGATAACATAATCACATGTCTTGCTTTCATTGAAGACTTCAGTTTTTGCTTAGAATTTTCCAAGTAAAATCCCTCATTTCTATTATTTTTATCTTTTTAGTTTCTTCACAAAAGGATAAAGTCCAGCTTGGCACTCTCCGAGTCGCTTTATGCCTTACTAAAAAACTAAAAAATTGCTCAATTTGAAAAGAAAAAAACCGGGTCAAGACCCGGCTTTTAATCACGGGCACAGATACTTTTTGAGAATACTCAAAAGCTGTATCTATGCCGAGCATAAACACAACTTATCTGTGCCAAAAGTAAAAGACTGTCAATGTTGGTGCTTTGCTCATGTGATTTTTTCTCCTTCTCAAATTTAAAATTTATTATATATGAAAATATTTTAAATTGCAAGAATTTGTATGAATTTATATAAAATTTATAATGTTATCTATCAATATCGCAAGTTTTTTCTGTTTATACAATAAATAAAAAAGTAAATTCTTTTTTCTTGACATGGAACGCGTTTCATAATTTACAATGAAATCATCAAAAATATAAAGGAGATTTGACGATGATCAAACACATTTTCGCAGATATGGATGGAACACTTCTGGACACACATGGCTATCTTTCTGATACAAATCGCTGGTCTATCTGTCTTAGTGATATCCCAGTTACACTGGTCTCAGCACGTAGTCCCTTTGAAATGAGCCACATACTGAACGAGCTCCAATTAAAAACGCCACAAATTGCCTTCAACGGGAACTTGATTTTTACCCAAAATGACTTTGGAATTCAAGTTATAGACAAACACATCTTACCTGCTGAGACGGTTTCAGAAGTTTTAGATTACATTTCTTCAAATTTCCCCACTGTAAGCCTCAGCTGGTATAGTCTTGCACATTGGTATATCAAAAAACAGGACAAGGCTGTCTTTATCCAAAAGGCGCTCACTGGCGCTGAACCACGAATAAAAGCTTTTGACGGAAATTCTGAAATTTACAAGATTATGCTCATGACTTTTGACCCAGAGGAGCTGTTGCATATACAAGCTTCACTGGAAGCACTCAACCTCTCGGAAATTCAGCTTACACGTTCGACAGTTTATACTTTAGAGATCACTTCCAGCCAAAAAACAAAGGCAGATGCTGCCCAATCCATTCTGAAAGAAAAAAATCTAAACTTTGAAGAAGCTGCTGCCATTGGAGACGGTCATAATGATATTCCCCTCCTAAAAGTTGCTGGTCTCCCCATTGCAGTAGATAATGCTCACGCAGACGTCAAGAGATATGTTAAAATGGTCGTAGGAAAAAATACAGATCATGGTGTGACTGAAGCTCTTTCAGCCATTCGCGAAATCAATGAACAGGTAATCTTATGACCTCTCTTTCTGATATTGCCAAACTCACGGGATATTCCAAGGCAACTGTCTCTCGTGTCTTATCAGGTAACGGCTATGCTTCCCAAAAAGCATGTGAAAAAATACTCAAAACCGCTGCTGAGCTAGACTATGCTACAAACGCAATTGCACAAGAGCTTGCGCACGGTGCGACACATAATATAGGTGTTGTTCTCCCCTATATCAAAGCCTCTTTTTTCAGCAAGATACTCGAAGGTATCCTTGAAAGAAGTTTTGAAACTGGGTATAAAATTATTATTCTGCCTTCAAACTATAATCAAGACTTGGAAATCCAATATCTGGAAAAATTACGAAAAAAAGCCCTTGATGCAATCATCTTCACCTCCCGTCAGGTATCTGAGGAAACGATTCTTAAATATCAGAAATATGGCCCCATTGTCCTTTGCTATCGGCCCGAAAACAGTAACATCCCAGCGACCTATGCCAACCGTATTCCAGCCTATCGTCAGGCTTTTCAATGGCTTAAGGAACAGAATTGCTCAAATATCGGATTTCTTTTATCCAGAGGAAACAGTCCAACTATATCAACAACCCTACAAGCATATAGGGATATTTATAAGATCAACCCCCATCTTGAACAGATAAAGTCGGGCTTAATATCAGCCGAAGATGCCTATCGTTTAGCCCCAGAACTTATTCAGTTTGATGGGATATTTGCCAACTCTGACGACATTGCTGCCAACGTTTGGCGCTGGTTTGATGAACAACAACTTCCCAAACCTATTATTGTGGGGCAAGAACGACTACTTTCAGGGCAGCTGCTCAAAATTCCTACTGTAGATAACCACTGTCAAGAGGTTGGGCGGATGGCTTTTGAGCAAGCTATCTCCAAAACAATGGAGCAATCCTCTATCCATTCTGAGTTTATCTTGAAGCGTTAATCTGAATACATGCAACTGAAATAAATCCCAAGTTGTGAATTTCTTGGGATTTTTTGATTGGTTAAAAACCAATAAACAAAAAATACACTCTTCTCCTTCTTATGGACAGGAGAAGGGTTTTTGCTTTAGAAAAACATTCAAAACTTGCTCCAAATCTGCCTATTAAAAAACAAAAGGATGGACAAAGCCTAATCTTGAAAATATTGATATAATAGCTTAGGATAAAAATTAAAAAGCGGAGAGGTTTTAATGAAAAAAATTATTGAAATTCCAGATGAGCTTATGCATAAAATCGATCAAAATAAATATAAAATATTCGTTGAACAAGATCAAGTTGTCTTAAAAAATGATGCAAAGCAAGTTGATATTCAAAATTTTTCTTTACATTATGTTCTTATCCCCAGCCTATTAAGCTTAGTAATTTCCTTGATGACTTTCTTACTAAGTGGTGAAGGGCAAATAGCTTTCACAGGTGGCAGATATCACTCTGTAGCTGGTATGAGCATGCTCTGTGCTACAATTATTGGTTTTATCACTTTTATTTGGGTTTATGCAAAACAGAACATAGCCACGAAAAAACGGAAAATCAGTCGCATAAGAGAACTTGGAACCATCGGACTAGCCTATACACTCATTATTTTCGCAGTTCAAGCTTTGATTTGGCATATTCTTGGAATGACCTTTGTTGGCGTAACCTTGGATCCTCTGACAGCCTCCTTCTTGTCTGCTCTATTTTCTGCAATCGTCTTTTATTTTTTGATTCTCTTTGCAGTTTCGGTCAAAATATCTCATCTCATCGTTTTGCTTTTTGTTACTTTCATCGGTGGAATTTTTCTTTCCATGGCAACAAATGGACAAAATGGCTGGTGGCAATATAATTTTAGCTTCTTAGGGACGGGCGAGGCTGAAAATCAATGGCAGTTTAATTTTACGATGATTTTTTCAGCCCTAATGCTCTTGACAATCACTGATTATTTATTCGTTGAATTCCAAAAAAGTAAATTTTACAACTTCAAGATTAAAGTTGTTCAAGCTTTTTACTATGTCATTGCTCTCTTTATCGCTGGGGTGGGACTATTTCCTGCCCAGTCCTGGACCATGGTTTTTCATAATGCTTCTGCCTACGGTATCGTTTTATGCATTATCGTTTTAATCCCGTTGAGCAAATATCTTCTTCCACAGTTGTCAAAAGAGTTTTTAAGCATGTCTTCCTTTGTTTTTATAGGACTTGTGGCATCAGCTGTCTTATTTCTAAAAGTTCATTATCTCTCACTCACTGTTTTTGAAATCATCGCCTTTGCTATTTCTTTCTCCTGGCTCGTAATGATGATTAATGCGCTACAAAAGATGCTGCACGAATCCAGTGTGTACTCTATCAGTATACTTGAAGATGAAGAAATTAAAATACAAAAACAAGGAGAGTAGATGATGTGACCTCCAAAAAGTTAAACTTTTGAGGTGTACATCAAGGCTCGCCTTGTTTTTTTGCTCTTCTTTCAAGTATATATTGACTCTATCCAGCCTACTTGTTCATCTTGCTTAAGAAGAAAGACACAACAGCTACAACGATAACAGCACCAATGATGGAAGGGATAAGAGCCATTCCTGCTAAACTTGGCCCCCATGTTCCTAACAATGCTTGACCGACAGCTGAGCCTACAAGACCAGCTAAGATATTAGCAATCCATCCCATGGATTTTCCTTTACTTGTGATTGCACCTGCAATCATCCCAATAATTGCGCCAACGATTAATGACCAAATCATAAGATACCTCTTTCTATATTGTATAATAATTCTAACAAATTAAAAATACACTTACAAACTTTTCATCTTGCTTTTTTTAAATGGGATTTCGTCTACCTAATAATTTTTATAAATAGTTAAAGGAAGTTTTTTTAGATAATATGGTATACTAGGGGTAGTAAAAGGAATTTTTAAGGAGTTCTATATGAAAAAATTTAAATTACCATTACTTATAGTGAGCTCATTTGCTGCTCTCTTACTTCTTGCAGCTTGTGGCAACAATACGAATGCTAAAAAAGACACAAGTTCTGAATCTTCTAGCTCTGTCAAAAGTTCTACCTCAGACACAAACAAAAAATCTGATACAAAAGCTTCTGAGAGCACAGACACTGCATCATCTACAGAAGCTCCAAAATCTTCCACCACTGAAAGCAGTGACACGGGTTGGGTAGACAACTCGAATAATCCTGTAGAAAATAACGGTGCAGGTGGACACAGTCCACAAGCTGACTCTAATGCATCTTCCTCTCACTCAGAAACAGACACTGTCGGGCATTCTTGGGTGTTGGTCTACGTTGATAAGTCTGGAAACAAGCATGAATCAACAGTTTCAACATCTTACAAAGAGCTTCAAGATAAAGCCAATGCTTTACTTGCCTCTGGTGAAGCAACCTCTTATTATTTTATTCAAAAATAAAAAAAGTAAGCTATTAGATTTTATCTAAAATAGCTTACTTTTTATTTGAATCAAGCACATGTTCTACAAAGCATCATTCATAATAGAATGAATCATCGAAATCACTCTACCTGTTGATTTTCCATCGCTGTATTGGTAAGTTTTTTTGAAAAAATCACTTCTTTTTTTCTTATATTCATCGTCCTTACAGCTTTGAAGTGCTCTGATCAGGTCATCTTCATTAAATGCCAACTGACCTGGAAATTCATTCCTGTAATCAATGGTTAATCCTGGTTTCATTGAATATTTTTTAAAATCAGGAACATAAGCAACAACAGGCTTGTCAAAAATCATCCAATCAATAGCAATAGCAGAATAATCTGTTATTAGAACATCGCTCACACAAAAAATTGAGGAAATTAATTCATCCTCAATAAAGAGAACATTAGGAGTGTCAGCATATCTTGAATCTGGAATCAAAGGGTGTGCCTTATAAATAATAATGTAGTCGCTCCCTAGGGCTTTCTGCACACGCTCCAAATCTATAGCGACTTCTCTAAAATGAGTGCTTATACGGCCACGGAATGTCGGAGCGTAAGTGATAACTGTTTTATTTTCTATGAAAGGATACTTTTCCAAGAGTCTTTTTCTTGTTTTATCTACAAAGTCCGAATCAAAAATTTTATCATTGTTAGGTATGCCTGTTACAAGTACATTTTTCTCTGAGAGGTTGAAGGCTTCAGCATAAATCTTTTTAAAAAAATCAGAGTTCGCAATGACATAGTCATAGTTTTTAACTTCATAATCACGCTCTACCTTGTTTCCAAAATTCTTCAACGCACCTGTCGCATGCCATACTTCCAATACTTTGACTTTGCTTCTGTGAGGAAATTTAGAAATCACAAAATTATTGTAGTCAATGATAACCAACTTTGAACTTTGGATGATAAAAAGCTGTCTGATACAAGCCAGGCCATATCGGAGATTTCCTAAAAATGTTGGCTTGAACTTGAACAACAAAGTTTTCAGCTCATATCTCTGTTCTGCGGCTAGAGCTTCATACAAAATTTTAAAATCTTTTGAGAGGTTATCATGCTCTAGAGAGATAAAGGTAATTCGATTTTTGTGCAGGCGCGAAAGAAAAGTAAATGGATAAAAGAAAGACAAAATAAGAGTTAATACAATCGCTTTAAATTTCACTAAAAACCTCTGTCATTCTTCTTTAAAACTGTATTTTAAATCTTTTTTGATTTGACTTGAAGAGTGCTTGCCGCGAGAAAAATACATAATTTTTAGCTCAGGAAATTTCTCCTTCAAAAAGGCAAGTTTTTCATGCCACTCCTCTCCCATAGCAAATATATCAACATCAAACCTATCAATATACAAGCCCTTATCCTCCCATGATTGCTCAGAAACCACTAGATTCCCCCATCGCATCGCTTCTAAAACGCATTTTCTAGTATTACAGTTTTTATAGGCTTTTTTATTCTTTCCTTCCTTAAATTTATCTGTAGAAAGCATCACAATACGCCTGTCTCCCAAATTTCGAACATGTCTTAACATATCACTATGACTTTCGTGCAAAATGTCAAAGCTTCCTGCTACTAGAGTTATTTTTTCTTTCATCCATTTATTCTCGTGTTAATACGCTGTCCTCCTTGTACCTAAAGGCACTAAGGAGGATTGATTGATGAATTATTGTGCTAATTGCTCTTGAAGCAAGTTACGAACGCGTGTTTTTTCGTCTTCAGTCACTACTTGAAAACTTAAGCTATTGAGCATCTGTCCTTGTCCTTGAATGGATTCATGGACGACATTACCAAAAGCTTGATTATAATTCAGTACGATTTTTTGCATCTGATCCCAAGTCAAATCTGTTTTAACATTTCCACCCAGAGCTTCAAGAATACCTTGATAAGCCGTGAGACTTTGCGGAGATTTTATCTTACTTAGAATAGCAGCGATAACTTCTTGTTGGCGCTTTTCTCGTCCATAAGTCCCCCTTGGATCGTCATGGCGCATACGAACATAAGCAAGAGCTTCCTTACCATTTAAAGTATTTTCTCCCTTATGAAAAGTCATATCGTCAACGTTAAAATCTAGGTCAGAGTTAACGGTTATCCCGCCTAAAGCATCAACCAGATGTTCAATACCGCTAAAATTCATCGTCACATAATGATCAATATCCAGTTGAAGCAATTGGTTGACAGCTGCTATAGAAGCTGCTGCTCCTCCCTGAACATAAGCAGCATTAATCTTATTAGAGGCTGTAATGGAACCATCTGCAGACTCAATAAAGGTATCTCGAGGAATGGAGACCATGGTCGTTTGCTTTTTTGTAGGATTAACTGTAACAAGCATCAAGATGTCCGTTCTGCCTGATAAATCTTCCTGCCGCGAGTCAAGACCCATAATCAGAAAAGATAAAGGTTTATTTTCACTGATCGCACGGCTGGCCTCCGCTTGGTTTTTTGAAGTTTCCAGTGGAGCATAGGTTTTATCAATATTTACTCTTGCTGTCTGGTAGAAAAAGGCCGCAAAAGCTGTCCCTGTAACAAGGAGAAGTCCTAAAGTAATTAATATTGCATTCCTTATCGGATGTTTCTTTTTCTGCTGTTTTTTCTTGCTTCTGTTCATTGCCATACTGACCTCTTTTTCTATCACATATATAACTACACAAACATTTCTTTTGTAACATTTTTCGTCACATTATATCCAATTATATCATTATTTATATCTTTTGCAACGAGATTACAACTTTTTCGTCAATAAATTAAAGTTATGTATTTGAAACTTTAACATTTGATAAAAAAAGAAAGGAAATCCTCTCTACTGCATAATCTTTTCAATAATTTTTTGGCTGCTGTTGCCTTGCGCCCAGGGATTAAAGCGCTGATTAAAAACTCTCAGCCGTTCCTGATCAAAGTTCTTATCCCGAATGGCGAAAAGAAGTTCATCCTCCGTCTGAAATGGCGAGCTGGGGAGGTCATCCTGCACATCCAGATAAAAGCCGCGCAAAGCTGTGCCATAAACATCTAAGTCATACATATAAAAGTAAATAGGGCGATTCAAAATAGCATAGTCAAAGAAAACCGATGAATAATCTGTTACTAATACATCTGCCATAAGATAAGCTTCATGAATGTCCGAAGTCGCAGGCATCGAGAACACAAAATCTCTTAGGTTCGCATCAATCTGAACTTGATTTGAAATTAAATAATGCGGTTTGAACAGGACAACGTAATCTTGACCCAGCACAGTTTTCCAACGTGCAAAATCAACTTGTAGCTTGATATGGTAACCGTCTAAGCCATAAGTATCATCCCGCCAAGTGGGGGCATAGAGGATGACCTTTTTATCTAAAGGCAACTTATAGGTTGTTTTGAGTTGTTTCACTTTTTCAGGCGTTGCTTTGCTCAACACATCTGTCCTTGGATAGGCTACTTGAATCATTTTTTCTCGAGGAAACTGAAAAGCCGTTTCAAATTTTTCAGCTGCAAAGGAAGAAGGTGCAATCAGCCAATCCCAGTGCCTACTGTCTTGATCATAAGATTTGACCATTTGCCCGTGCGTCAGATAGGCACGATAATGTTTACCTGTGTCTTCAATATCATGCCCTAAACGTTTCAGAGGCGTACCATGCCAAGTTTGAAGGTAAATCTGGTCTTTAGCCTTGTGATAGTAAGGGGCCATTTTGGCATTGAAAACCCAGTATTTTGCCTTGACTAAGGCTTTGTAGTAAGCCAAACTGTTGAACTTAACCACCTGAGCAGCTCCTGCAACGGGATAGGGCTTTTTTAAAGCCCAAACCAGCTGATAGTCCGAATAAGCAGGATGTTCCCGTAAAGCTTCAAAGATAGCGCCAGGGCTGTCCCCTACTGATTTGCCATTATAACTAGCAAAAAGAACCATCTTGGGTTCTCGCTTAATGAAAAAGGTTAAGAGGTATAAAAATATTGCAAGCAAGGACTTTAATACAACGCGCCTTAAGTTCCCCAAAAAACTCACCCATGTCATGACTGATTCTCCCTAGCTTTGCTTTGATCATTTGTATTTGGCTTGTTTTCAGCGCCTTTAATCATGAAACATCAAAATTTTTGAATTCTTTTGCCACATCAACCAGCGCTGCATGGAAAACCATATCCATATCGTAGTATTGATAATTCCCTAAACGGCCACCAAACTTGACTTTATCCGCTATCTTATCTGCCTCTTTACGGTAAAGTTTGAATATCTCAGAATTTTTATGATCGTTAACTGGATAATAAGCTTCCTTAGTTTTGTCCCAATTTTGAGGGTATTCTTTGGTTATCACACTCTTGCCCTCGTCAGAGTTTTGATCAAAATGCCGCCACTCCATCACTCGCGTATAAGGTGTCTCGGCATCTGTGTAATTAATCACGGCATTTCCCTGAACATTGTTAGAGTCGTGTATTTCATGCTCAAAATGTAGAGAACGCCACTCTAACTCACCGTGTATGTAGTCAAAAAAGCTATCAATCATACCTGTATAAATAATCCGTGGAAATTCTGCCAAGTAAGCTTCTTTATCCGCAAAGAAATTCACGCTTAACTGCACATCGATCAGGTCAGAAGCAAGCATCTTCTCAAAAATAGACGTATAACCATTCACTGGTACACCTTGATAACGATGATTGAAATAGTTGTTGTCATAAAGATAACGAACAGGAAGGCGCTTGATGATAAAACTTGGAAGTTCTGTGGCAGAACGCCCCCATTGTTTTTCAGTATAGCCCTTGATTAGCTTTTCATAGATATCTGTACCGATGAGAGAGATGGCTTGTTCTTCTAAGTTTTTAGGATGAGCGATTACTCCAGCTGCTTCACGTTGTTCTGCAATTTTGGCTGCTGCTTCTTCTGGCGTTTTAGTGCCCCACATCTGGTAAAAAGTATTCATATTGAAAGGAAGATTATAACGTTCTCCCTTATAGTCTGCGACTACCTGATTAATGTAGTTATTGAACTCCGTAAACTGGTTGATATAGTCCCAGACTTCTTTATTATCCGTATGAAAAATATGTGCCCCATATTCATGAACATTAATCCCCTGTTCCTTGCGCGTATACATGTTCCCACCGATATGGTCGCGTTTGTCAATCATGAGTACACGTTTGCCTCGTTTGGCAGCCTCATAGGCAAAAATAGAGCCATAAGGACCTGTACCAACAATGAGATAATCGTAATTTTTAGTGTTATGCTTCATCCGTTTTTAAGCTTCGCTTTCTTGTATATTCTGCTCACATTTATAGGATTTCCAGTCAAGCTTGCAGAGCAAACCGCTCTCCTCCAACTGTAAATCACTGATTTAATTTCAAATTTTCAATATAAGGGTGATGGCCATTTTTCCATGAAAGTTGTCCTGTGTAAAGCGCACGATGACCTCCTCTATGATAGCCTATGCCATTGACCCAGCCATGGAGCATCACATGGGTTCCTCCAAAAATGTCCAAACCACCCGGACCAACGACAATTCCCCCTGTGCTGTGTGTCGTTAGCAAAGGGGCTACATACTGATAAGGGCCATAAAGATTTTTACTCGTGGCATAACCTGTAAAATAATGTGACGTCCCGTAATTACCTGCTGAGAAAAAGAGGACGTAAGTACCATCTGGCGCTACGGCTAATTCTGGATTTTCAATGGTTGATACCGTTTTTTCAGACCCATTGTGAGGGGGATTGGGGATTGACAAATCTGTCAGCAGTTTTTTAGGATTGCTCCCGATAAGTTCTGCATTACGGTCAATCTCAATCATCCACAAATGACTAGGAATTTTGATGTCATTACCATCGTTCTTATAGAGGAGATAATATCTGCCTGTATTATGGTCCTTAAAGAAAGCAGGATCAATGACGCCACCTTCAGTATCTGAGATAATGAAAGGATAGTCTCTCGCCTCAAACTTCGCTGTGGCACTCTTAGTTGTAGCGATTCCAATACGGCGTTTGCCATTTTCTTTACTGGGTGCTGAAAAGGCCAGTAAGGCTTGGTCGTCCCAAACCACCACATCCGGCGCCCAAAAATCCGTAGCTTTTGACCATTCTGGTGTGTGAGGCAAGGCATTCCCGCGTAACTTGTAGGTGCCTTGTGGCGTATCTGCAGTCGCAAAAGGAACAACGCCAATATCTGATGCTGTTGAAAAAGCGTAATATTTCCCTTTAAAGGCTATACCTGCAGGGTCTGGGAAGTTTTCTGTTGGTTCTCCTATTTTTTCTTTGGTCATGATGTTCTCCTTTTTGCGGGTTAAATTTTTAAAAATTGTCTTGAGATACTTTTTAAATGAAATCATTATTCTAGGTTATTACTAAGGCGTAATGAGAAAGTCTCCTCAAATAGTGACAGTAAAGATTACTAAAATATATTATTTGTGCATTTTACATGCTCAAAGACTTTCAACATTTTGCTCTTGAACAGAGTGGTCTTCTATCCTTATCTCACGCCGCTCTCCATTTATTTTGAAGAAAAGTGTACGATATCCATTATCATCAACAGCACCAATCACCTCCAAATGGATAACCAAAACCTTTCCTTTTTCCAACTGAACTTCTATTTTTTCGCCTTGACACATACCACTAAAAAATGTTGGGGTATCTAAGTGAGTAATTGCTCCGTATCTTTTTTGTTTTTCTTTATAGTCTAAAAGTACTTGTGGGTACATCAAAAAGAAAGGGTTGATTTTATCTTCAAGATCTGGGAAACCATTGACTGTTATATCTGAAATATAATTTAAAATTTTTGTAGACTGGCTGACTGTGGGCTCGGAAGTAAAAAGTTCGGGAGTTTGGTCAATGAAACTGGTTTTAGCTTGACCTGTTAAAAAAACTGGATGCTCAACAATATTTATCAAGAAAGGAAGATTTGTTTCAACACCTTGAATGCAAAATTCACGCAATACACGAGCCATCTTCCGTGCGGCTTCATTAAAATCAGGTGCATAAGTTACAGCTTTTACCAATAAAGTGTCAAAATGCGGTAGAAGCTCATAGCCCACATAAGCATTGCCGAGATCAAGTCTCACTCCGCATCCTCCTGATGCATAGTAAGTTTCTATTTTCCCAGTGGCTGGATAAAAGTTACTTTCTGGTTTCTCAGCTCTTATCCGAGCTTGGAGGGTTACGCCTAACGTTTTCAATTGTGATTGCTCGGGAATCCCGATAGATTCAAGACTCAGTCCCATCGCGATTTTGAGTTGACTCACAACAATATCAATGCCTGTAATCATTTCAGTAACGGTATGCGAGGCTTGTATACAAGGTTTTACTTCAGTGAAGTAAAAGTCATCATCAGTCACTAAAAACTTAACTGTCCCTGCATTAACATAATCAACACTTTTAGCAAGTTTTAACGCAGCATTATTTATGTGCATTCTTAAGCTTTGAGAAAGACCTACCGCAGGGGCAAGTTCGATAATTTTTTGGCTTCTCCATTGAATTGAGCAATCCCGTTCAAAGAGCTGCCTCACGTTGCCATGCTGATCTCCCAAAATTTGAACTTCAATATGTTTAGCATTCTCAATATATTTTTCGACATAGACACGACTAGAACCAGCAAAAGTTTGTGATTCAGACTTAGCACGGGCGTAACCCACGCGCATTTCAGCTTCATTACGAACCACACGCAGCCTGCAATCATCTAATAAGGCAGATTTTATTGCTACTGGATAACCATGAACTCTTGCAAAATCCAATGCATCTTCTAAATTCACAGTATCAGCTGTTTCAGGGAGACTTCGAATGCCAGTAGCTTCCGCAGCCCGCTTCGCTTTAATCATATCTCCAAAAGTATCCAAATGTTTCAAGTTTGGTCCAATAAAAATTAATCCTGCTTCTTCCACTTTACGTGCAAAATCAATATTTTCAGATAAAAAGTCATAGCCAGGATGAATAGCATCTACATTAGTCTCTTGGGCAAGCTTGATAATATCCTCAATCTCCAGATAGGCTTCCGCAGCTTTTTTCCCCTGTCCAATCCGATAAGCTTCATCCGCCTTAAATCGATGCATCGAGAATTTGTCTTCTTCTGCATAGATGGCGACCGTTTCAATCCCCATCTCAGAGGCTGCTTGCATGATGCGTAATGCAATCTCACCACGATTTGCAATCAATATTTTTTTCATATATTTTCTCAAGTCAAGAATATAAGAGAAGAACATTAAAAACTGACGCCATTCTCCCTCACTATTATTAAGTTACCTCACGGTGAAAGCTTAGAGATTATCTCTTTAAGCTCTAAAGTATTGTTTGCAATTCCAAGGGGCTGTTTAACAAAGGTAGAATAGTCTGTATCTTGATTAAAACCAAAACCATAAGTTACAGCTATGAAATCTACCCCTGCATTATTTGCCCCTTGAAAGTCTCCTTTGGTGTCGCCGATCATAAGCGCTTCCTCATTTTTCAAGTCTAAACCTTGTAATACGAGATTAATTGTATCTGTTTTAGTCAGCTTTTCTTCGAAGTCAATCCCAACAATTTTGTCAAAACAACTTGCTATTTTAAAATTTTCAAGAATTTCTTCAGCAATATCTTGTCTTTTTAAAGTAGCAACTCCAAGTTTATAGCCTTTCTCCTTCAATTCTGATAATAACTCCGTCATTCCTAAATAAGGTTCAGCTTGATAAATGCCTTTTTCCTTACCATAGGCACGATGAAAAGTAGTGGCTTCACGTGCTGCAGTCTCTGATAAACCAATAATTTCTTGATAAGCCTTTATAGGAGAAGGGCCGACAAATTCTCGGAGACGCTCTTCATGGAAGTCATGAACGTTCATATTATAAAGCGCATAGCGTACAGAGCTAAATATACCTTCTGAAGTATCTAATAATGTACCATCTAAGTCGAATATAATCCCTTTTTTCATGCTCTACCAAGCCAGTCTTTACTTAATTTTTCGATTAACTCTTGATCATATTCAATTTTTTCAGATTCAGGAATAGCTTTCATAATTTTATACATTATTGGCATTTCCATATCTGGATAATTATCCTTGATAAACAGCCCATATGTAGGGTGTAAGCCAAGCTTGGCTGTAATATAAAACGGTACATCATAGCCGAAATCATATTTTTTCATAATATTAATAACTGACAAAAGTGGCGTCACATGGTACCGATCCTCCATTGCGTTCAACGCACCTATAATAATCTCAATATTAAGATTCCCAGCCCCACGCCCAATGCCAAATATAGAAGCATCAATCATAAAAGTACGATTTGAGACATTTGTGGGTTCAGTAATAAGCGTGGTTGTCAATGAGTATGAAAGCTGTAAATTATTGTGTGAATGCCAACCAATAACGACCTCATCCTCCAACATGTCATTGGCAATATTAAATTTAAGTAAAACATCACTCCGATACATTGCTCCAAAAGTATCAACAATATAGAAAGCGTATAAATTACGCATTTTTTGAACTTGTTGTATTAAATCAACATATTCAGCAATACTGTAACTTGACACAGCAGTAGGTTGGAAGCTAACATCATAGCCTTTATCAATGAGTTTTTGAGAAAACTCAACTCCCGCTGCAATATTTTCCTTATGGATCGTCACGCGCAGGAGTTTAACTTGACCACTTGTATCCGCATAACTTGGAACATTTTCAAGGTTAACCTTACCATGCTCAATCATCATGGCTGCATAAGTAATACCATGTTTAGCTAGTAACTTATTTGCACTATCAATACTATTGAAAACTACAGATTTTTCCTCATTTTGGGCAGTATCTCGTAAAAATCCTAATTCAATAATATCGACTTTTGATTGTTTTAAGGCCCCTAGAACAGTGCCAATATCCTCTTTTCCCCATTGCCAATTATTTGTGTAACCTCCATCGCGGAGGGTTACATCTAGTAGTTTTATTTTTTTCATTTATACCCTATTTCTAATGCTGTCACTTCAGCCCCTTGATAACTTGTCAAAATTTTGTGCTTTAGCAGTCATCAACATCTCGTTTCTTAAATTATCATCCAAAAAAGGAACTTCATCATTTGCTATTCGTTCAAACAAGATTCCTCTTACTTTTTCAGCATCTTTTCTTGTGTCTACACTCAAAGTTTTAACATTTGTCAAAACAAACTTTAGCTTATGTCCATATTCAAGAAATCTATATTCATCAATGTCTTCGATTTCCTCAATAGGACCTCTAGTATGATTAGAAACAAATTTCAATGCACTTTTCGTAAAACATTGGATGCCCACAAATTTTTTTAACTGGTAGTCCCCTTTACCTTTAGGATATGGAATAGGAGTCCTAGCCATGTATAAACCATTACCATACACATCTGTTGCAATTTTTATTTTGCTGGTATCAATGGCCTCTATCGGCTCTGTTAAAATCATCATACCGTTTGCAGCATAACTCTCGTTCGCTTTAACTTTATCAGGAGGTAGCAAGTCTAAAATTCCCTGTAGCTCCACTAAAGGTTCATCACCATTAACATTTATATAGAAATCCGCATCTACTTTTTCAGAAAATTCACTTAATCGGTCTAAATGCGTCGCATGAGAAACTTTAGTCATCACATACGGTATATTGTACATTTCACAAACTTCAGCTACTCGTGTGTCATCACACGCCACGTAAACTTCTGATAATTGCTCAACAAGTTTCATTTGACTGTAAACCCACCAGAGCATTGGTCGACCGAAAAAATCAACCAACGGTTTTCCTGGGAACCTTGAACTTGCATAACGCGCCGGAATGACACCAATATTTTTTTTCTCAGCCATGCTACTCCTTCCATGTCATACTACTTACCCCTATACTTATTCAACCAATAAACCCAAACCGCCTTTCCAATTTACATACAATTCAATTGATTTTTCATCCTCCCAAGTGTACAAAACTGGACGTTTATTTTTTGAAAGATAAGGGTAGATTTTTTCGCTATATTTACCAGCTATTTTCGTGGCAGCTATTCCTGCTTCTGTTTCACGCCCAACATAAAAATCAATGGTTTTATTACGGACTAAAAACTCCTTTATGCTCTGTATGTTGATTGTAATTTCTTCCTCAAACGGGGATGAAATATAACTAGTTAGCTCTCTATTTGAAATGAAAAGTTTGAAATCCTTTCCTACAATCTCAGGACTAGGTTTTACAAACATCTCGTAGAGTGAGCCTTCTCCCCCCAGTTGATCATCGTTATCCATAAAGGCAATATACTTCCCTTTTGCCATTTTCATGCCTAAATTACGTGGTTCAGAAGGCCCTCCACTGTTTTTTCCTAACACATATATCGTTGCAGGGATTTCTGGATGTTTTTCTATCCAATCCTTTATCCATTTCACAGTCTCATCAGGAGAAGCATCATCTACAAAAACAAGTTCAAATTGGAACCCTTCATGTAATTGATTCTGAATGGACTCTAAACCTCCCTCAATTGCTAGTTTGCCATCAACTTTTTTGTTAAATATTGACCATGTAGGAATGATAATACTTACATCCACTTAATTATTCATAATCGTTTAATCTCCTAAATTCCAACAATTATTGTGTTGAAATATTCCTTAAAATAATTTTTGCGTATACAATGACTGGTTGCTGCCCTTATCTCCTATAAACCTTCATTTCTGGATCATGCATGTCAAATGCCACGCTGTCAATTAATTTATTATCTTTAGTATCAAATACAACGATATTTACTCCACGTTGATTAACAGCATAATCAATGCCGTCTACAATAATCTCAGCATAATTGCCAGCACGAAGAGGGGCTGACTTAACCAGAAGCTTTAATCCATTCTTATATGAGGCAATTGCGGTTGTCGAATTTTCCAAACCTGAGCTTTCAAGAGTAAATTCATTGAAAAAAACAGATGCATATGGAACCCAGGTCTCTTTTGTAAACGAAGTTAAACCAATTTTTTTAATTAAACTAAGATGAACATCAGAAATCCTATAACCTGCAGTATCTTTGACACTAAACATCACGAGAATATTAGGCTGTGATTTCAACTCTTTTAGCGCTAATAAATAGGCTTCAAAATTCTTAATTTCGTTGATTGAAGTCTCCAAATCACTTTTCATAACGATTTTCAAGCCCTCTACAAGTGCTTGCTTATCTGACAAATCCGAAAATGTATGACGTTGTTCCATTTCCTTAATGTAGTAACTTGCTATAATATTTTGTTCAAAGTAATCTAATGCTTCAACCTCAATTTTCACATTAGAGTTTTTAAACTCAATGTCAAAGAGTATTTCTTCTTTCTTCAAAAAGTCCCGTGTCTTCGAGCTATAAAAATTTATATACTCAATGTTCAAAGGTACAAAAGTATCTCCAGATATGGTTTTCTTTTTAAGCTTAAAGGTTTGGATATTTTCCAGTTGGACTTCATTGTTAAGTTCATGGAAAAATATAGTCGTACCAGGGAATTTTAATAACCTGCTTAATGTTCCTTGTATCAAATAAGATTGCTCATCTATTGTCTCGTTTTCAAATTCTTTTGCTCTTACACTTGTTATGAAATAGTGTTCTAGAATAAAGTTAATCTGCGACACATATGAACCCGAAGCATATATTTTTGGACTCTGAGTATGCTCTAAAATTAACCTCAAAGCTACAATTATTCTAAAGTAATCCAGATATAAGTCAAAATGAGCTAAACCCAATGCAACCTTCTCATTAGAGTTAAAGAAATCTCCGAACGACTGAACAGTTGATGAAAAACTTATCATTTTATCAAATTTTTTACTGTCACTCCCCTGATAAAAATCAGCAGGTAATGTTGATAATGAGTGCAAATTTTCAGATTTTGTCAATGATTTTACTTTTCCATCATTCAAATATGCTCGTGGATGCCATTTAACATAAAGGTGTTGATGATGTTGAGCGAATACATCCCATACGAGCTGTAACTGAAATAACAAAAGCGGAATCATTTTATGATAACTGCTCTCTTGCAAATCAAAACCGATGCTTAATGTCAGATTGAAATCAGAATTTTTATGAGGTGACAGCACAGGACGACGTGCCAAAAAGTAGCGTGGATTTTGGGCTAAGATGAGTACTGAGTTCTCCTCAATATCTATATCATAGTGGTTATAAAATTTCTTTATTTTTTTATAATCCTGAGATGTAAGAGAGTTTAAAGAAGCTTTGTAATTCCAAGTAGCTATTTTCGCCTTATCAAGATGCGGTATCAAGGAACCTTTTTTTACCAAAATCGTATACGTACTAATATCAATGTAATCAACTACTTTTTGATTGAAAAGCTGCATAGCTTCTACATTTTTATTAGCTTCATTCTCAGTTGGTTCAATCCAAGTTGCTTTAATATGTTTAAGCGATAGATATCTTGAAAAATCAAAATCAGGCTCATTTGTCGTATAAAATTCATCAAAACTTTTTAAGTCAACTCCGATATTAAGCATTTTTTCATCAAACAAGGATAAAAATTCTTCATCTGCTAGTGCAACACCATGCTCCCTCATCAAAAATGAATCAAATACTATGATATCTGAAAAAATCCCGCTCTTTTTCATCTTCTGGATATCTAGATCTGCCCCATCAAATTCCTTATAACCTTCTATTTCAACACGTGTTACTTGATCATGCAGTAAAAGAATTGCCTCTTTATCACGATTAACGGTCATTCTATGCGTCATGAGAGTTGGAAGATAGTTTGGCAAAGGTACATAGTAAAGTATCATCTTATTCCTCCAAATCTAAATACTCAACCCAAAACTCCTTAGAATGGAACTTCTCCGCATGGGCATGATAATCTGCTGCAACTTCTGCGCCACGTGCTTCAAAGTCTTTCAGCAAAGCTTCACGTCGAACTTCTACTTGTTCATACAGTTCCTGATTGCGTTCCCGCATCACATAAGTTTTATCGTAAGTGTCATATACAGCAAGCCGCTTACGCATGAATTGTTTGCCAGGATTTTCTAGCATTTCTTGGTTAATGATTGGGACATGTTTAAGGTCGTCATCAAACATGTTGAACGACCAGTCAGGTAGACCGTGTCCATTATCAGAGTCAATGAAAACGCGAATATCTTGTGGCGAAAGCCACCAGTATTCATCTGCTGTATCTGTACGCGCTTTAATCTCCTCAGGAATATCTTTTGAAAGTACTTCGTTTTTAGCACTGACACGGCGAATGGTAGAGATACCATCCAAACCAGCAATATACTCAGGTCCTTTCAGATAGTCTTCCAAGGCATCCAGTACTTGATCTGCAGCACCATAGTTAAACATGCGTAACTCTTTTTTATAAAGCTCTATATACTTTTCCAGATAATCCACGTCTGGTACAAAGCCATTGACGGACTGGTCAATCAAAATATTTCTTAAACCAAGGTAACCGTCTAAAGCTTTTGACTTTTTGGTATAAAAGGGCAGATGCCATACAGCTAAGCCGTTCATGGTCATAATTTGTGCCTTGTTTCGAATTGAAAACTCAATATCATCTCCACGATAAAAAATAGGAAGGGACATTGACTTATCATCAATGAATTTTAAAGGCACAACAGCATACCACCATGCAGCATATTGATTTTCTACGGGATACGTCAAGTTATTCCGTAGAATATCTTTTAGTTCTGTCAAGTCATAACGGTCTTTTGTTGGAAAGTTTACAACATCTTGGTTTGAGCTTAAAAAGCCTGTATCTTCATACTGCGTAATCCCGTCCAGCGAATCCAGCATAGCTCCCGAGATAAAGTGGTCTTGATATTCAGTTTTAACAATAGAAAGAAGGGCAAACGTCCGCTTGAAACTTTCTGGCAAAACTTCTATATCATCGTCCATAAAAAGAATATGCGTGGCAGCAAAACGTCCCATTTTTTGATGATTGAGCGTTTCGATCATGCCCCGAGTAAAGCCGCCTGCGCCACCTACATTAGGATTGGCAAAGAGTGAGACATATTGGCTTTCAACTTCAGCAGCTGCAAGACTTTGCCCGTTGTCAACAACATTGACAAAGAGGTGCCCTTCACCCAGCTGATTGAGTCCAGCTTCTTCTGAAGTTGCTTCAAAGATATTGTTACGAATATTGTCAAGATTGTTCAAAACATATTCTTCTTTTTGGAAAGTTGTAGTATTGAGCGCAATTTTTACGTCACGAATAGCGCTTTTTTCAACTGTCGCATACCAGGCGACATCAAAAACCTGAGCTTGCCCCTCAATCTGGAAGCCAACCATCATATTATCCGTTGAATCTGCTTCGACTGGAATCAGCAGTGTTTTTTTCTGTTCAGATTGAACACTGTAACTCTTGATTCGCTGAATCACATCTGTTTGCGTTGATTGATGATTCATGGCATTACGGCGGAAAAGATCATCAATAGGAGAGGCTTGGATATCATCGAAAGCTTTCCTAAAACCCAGCTTACGTATTTCTTCAATGTGTGAACGCAGACTGTTTTCAACAATGTGTAAGTCAAAATCTCCCTTTACTTCAAGTTTCAGATAAATCTGTTTTGCTTGAGTATAGGTCAGCCACTTGTTTACCGAAACCATATTCAAATAGGTAGTGAAATCCGTCAAACCATCTACATATGTCACACCATCACTAACAATTGCCGTGTCTTCAAGATAATAAATCTCACGTTTGTCCCCTTTTTTATTCTCCCCCTCAGGCATGATGATGTTTTGGATACGAAAAGCAGTTTCGTTTTCTAAGTGCTCAACCGTTCTAAAATTTGATAATTTAGTTGTTGATTTAAGCAAGATTAGTTCAAAATAGACACCCGGAAATTTTGTGGACTCTCCTCCCATATATGTGGGATTTCCATCAATTATTTGGAAAATACTCGTCAGTTCATAGTTTTTTCCAAAGAGCCAGATTTCTTCCCCCTGTATTTCCCAATACGTCTCATTATCATCGGAGTAACCACCGATAGTGAAGTCTTTGTTGAAGGAAAACTCTTGACTAAAAACCTCTTGCTTAACTTTAGCAAATTTATAGACTGAAGATGTCAAACTGTCGTACAAGTCCGTTTTCTGTGAGATTTTCAACTCAAATTTTACCTTCTTGAATTTGAGTGATTGTCCTCTCAATTGGAGAAAATCAGTTTCCTCTAGAGAAAATGCTGCTGTTTGTTCTCCCTGCGCATCAAGAAAATAAAGGGTTTCATCTTTGAGCTCCCACCCTACTTCATATTCAGTACGATAACCACCAATTGTTCCATCTTCGTTAAGGCGTAGACTTTCGGTAAAGGGAGTATTATTTACTTTCCCGAAACTCCAAATCTTGTTTTGCAGCTGTTCTTCTAGCTTTGACTGTTTTTTCATTTTAGTTCCCTTTTTTTGATTATTTTTCTTGCTAACGCTTATTGAAAAGTTGGGCAAACCCCTCAAACCCATGTTCATGCCAAAGATCAGTGATAACTAACAAGCGGTAGTTGTCATTGTCAAAATCTTTGGGGAGATGAACAAGGTACGAACTCTCTCCTAAGGATTTAACCTCTAATCTTACCCTGTTATAGTATGGGTCTTTAAGCTCACGGAGTTCCACGTATTCAACCTTTTCTCTTGTAAAGCATTTAAAATAAAATTTATCTTCCTCAATCTTTTCAGCAATGGCACGTACGTTAATCTTGACTAAAGGATGTTTTTTATTGAAGCGTTTGAAAGCGAACTGCTCACCATCAAACTCAAAAGCTTTGAATTTTCGTACACCCAAATGACTTATACGATGCCAACGATGAAAACTCATAAGCTTTGCAAAAGCTCCCTCTTTCAGATACTGCCAAGCGACCATACGTGCGCCAGTTCGGAAATGTTGTGTGGGGTCAAACCCTATCTGCCCCAGATAATAATCAATCTGTGCTTTGAAATCTTTGAACCTCTTTTTTCCAAAAGTATAACCAATATCCGTCCGGAGGATAAAATCCCAAACCAACCACTCTAAACGTCGAGAGATAAATTTTTCCTTAGATAAGTCATCCGGATAAGTCCTGTGGATATAGCCTAAAGCACGTAACCAAGAAATCATAAAGTCTCTGTTGATTGTTTTGGACAAGCTCTCATTATCTGCATCACGGTTCAAGTAGGTTGTTAGTCGCTCTCCTTGCGTTATTGTTTTAGAAAAGCGCATAGCCTGATAGAAAAAGGTTACATCATCCGCCACCCGCTGATGAACGAAGTGGAGATTGTTATCATGAACCATCGCACTGCGTACAATGACTGCCTGTGGGCCAAGCCAGCCATAGAACTCTGGCGACAAGCTGTTAATGTCACGATTAAAAATCTCCCCTTCATAATAATACGGTTTAGACTTCATCGAGAGATGACCATTGATGGACTGAACCATTCCTGTGACTGCAAAGTCATCACCTGAGCGGTCCAATAAGTCAGTCATGTATGCCAGAGCATCCAGAGCATACCAGTCGTCCGCATCTAAAAAGACCATGTATTGCCCGCGCGCATTGAGAATGCCGACATTTCGCGGCCCATGTGCGCCTCCAGTGTTTTTATCAAGCACATAGAGTTCAATCGAAGGATACTTTTCCATATAAGTCTCAACTATTTTTACCGAGTCATCTGTCGATTTGTCATCCAAGAACATGATTTGAATATGTTCGGCCGCTAAGGTTTGATGAACCAAGCTATCCAACATCTTTTTCAGATAAGGTGCGTTATTATAGTTGGCAATGACTACCGAAATCTTAGGCTCCTGGCTTATCTCTCTTGAAGTAATCAATGTGAAAGTGGGCAAAGATGATTGCCAGCTATTATCCGTTAAAGGATAGGCGTAATGTGAAAATTCTTCAGCTAAATTCATATATACTTTCTATAAAAAGTCGGAAATACGTTCACGAATGTTATAGTGCAACTGTGTACCTAATAACAAAATGAAGGAGGTAATTGCCCAAAAAGACAGGATGATAGAGGGGTCTACTTCCCAGAACCATTGGGTGCCAAATATGGCATCTCTAAAGCCCTCAATCAAGTAATAAAAGGGGTTGATCATCACGGCTTGGAGTAAAAATTGCGGAATCTGATTGAACTGCCTCATCGAAAAAACGGCACCTGACATGAACATTAAAAATCGAAATGAATAATTCAAAAAGAACTTTAAGTCAGGAAAGACAATCATAATCGTAGCATTTAATAAGGATGTTGAAACCGAAAAAATAACTAAGGCAAAGAAATAATAAATCACTTGTAAAAGGTGAAGACTAGGAACAAAGCCATTATATATAGCTCCAATAAGTCCCGCAGTAATCATAATCCAAAACTCACTCAAAAAGCCAAAAAAAGCGGATGTGGGAAGTATGCTGACGGGAAACTTCATCACAGAAGCCATACGCAACTGGTTATAGGTCGTTAGAGCCCCCGAAACTATTGTTTTTTGCATGAGTCCCCAGACACCAAGCCCAATAAACATCCAAGGGAGCACAGGATAACCACCGGGGATGACACGCTTCATCAGGATGCCAAACAAGAGGTAAAATATACCCAGTTGAAACAGGGGATCCAAGATTTCCCAAACACGGCCAAACCGATTACTCATGGTTGCACTTTTTGTGTTATATCTTGACATGTTATAAGCCACGGGTAAGTATCGTATTTGTTCTTTAAAGTATTGCAAGACGTTACTCATTTTGCACACCTTTCTGATTTATATATGTGATATGTACGGATAGGGAAGGAGTAAAGTTCCGGTCATCAAGAAGTTTTTTCCTTGTAGGCTGTCTATGGACTAGTTCCCTGGGACTTTGATTACTTGATTAGCCATGAGCAGGCTTAAGTCCTGCCCCTGATTCAAACGAACCAGTTCCTCAACGCTCGTGTGAAATTGGAGTGCAATGCTCTCCAAGGTATCGCCAGCTTGAACGGTATATTCTGTCAAGGCGGTTTCACTTTCTCCTGAAGCTTGATTTTCTGGCACTTGAATAATCTGTCCCACCATCAAAACACTTAAGTCCTGCGCATGGTTCAGGCGAATCAACTCCTCCACACTGGTGTGAAATCGGAGCGCAATAGCATCTAAAGTATCACCAGCTTGGATACTGTATTCTACCAACCTAGACGTACTTTCTTCTGTTTTTTCTTCTTCATTTTGAGAGTTTTCATTTTGATCTGGTTTTTTATCTGCTTCTTCTTGAACAGCTTCTTCCTGAGCTTTATCCTCTTGAGGAGGTTCAGGCGGCAGATTGCCCTGTTCTCTCTGACGTTCTAAAAAACTCTGCTTAGGCTGAAACAAATGGTTGCCAAAGAAACCGATCGGATTCTTTAATGAAGTCATTAAAGTTGCCTTAGAAGTGTTAACTAAAACAAGCCAAATAAATAGAAAACCAAAAAAGAACAGTAAAACCTTGGTAGGTAAACTAGACTTCTTCTTAATCGCTTTTGAGGTAAATTTTTTAAGGTTATTTTTCCCTTTTCTGGTCTCTCTAGTTTCTGAACGTCCAAGTTCTTTTTTATACTCTTCTAGGGAATAAGCCAGCTGTTCTTGGCGGACTTTGGTTTTATAGTCTTCCTGCTGTTTCCGATCTAAACCGTTAAACCAATGAATGAAAGCTTCATACTTGGGCAAAACCTCATCAACTGGACCGTATTCTTTAACCGCCCCATAATGAAGCCACAATACCTTATCCGACCAAGAACGCACCGTCGAGATGGAGTGGGAAACGAGCAAAATCGTTTTCCCTTTTTCACGAAATTCAAACATTTTTTTCTGTGATTTCCCAACAAATGTTTGATCCCCAGTGGCTAATCCTTCATCAATAACCATAATATCCGGATCTTGATGAACCATAACTGAAAAACCCAGTTTGGCGCGCATACCGGAAGAATAGGTCTTAACACGTTGATCAATAAACTCTTTGAGTTCGGAGAAAGCGATGATATCCTCCATTTTTTCCTCAATTTCACGCTTAGACATCCCTGACATCAGCCCTTTAAGTCGGATATTTTCACGCCCCGTCAAATTTCCATTGAGACCTGAGGAAGCAGAGATGATTGAGACATCACCATTAATTTCTACTTGACCTGTCGTTGGTGAAATTTGACCCGAAATAATGTTAGAAAGTGTTGATTTCCCTGAACCATTGAGTCCTACAATACCAATGGTTTCACCGTCATAAAGCTCAAAAGATACATTACGCAACGCCCAAAAATCTTGTTTATTAGCCGGAAAAAAAGCTTTTTTAATGCGAGATTCACCACTTTTAGTACTGATTAAATCAAAACGTTTCGTAACATATCTCGCTTTAATTTTTATCTTTTTGTCATTTTTCGTAATCATAACTTCTTTTATTATACATTTTTGTTTCTTTATGTCAAATTATTATCTACTGTTTCTGGGCAGCTTCATTTGATTAAGTGTATATCATACTTAAATTCAAGATAAAAAACATTCAATTTAAGCAAGCAAATAAACAAGCCACAAAAAAAGAACAAGTTCTCACCCGTTCTTGCTCAATTTTAACCAGTTTTTCCTTTAGAACATTGATATCTGAAAGTTTTTTTCCAGAGAAATTACTCCCTTAGCTTTTAAATTCCCCTGCTTCTCTTATGTTGTAACAAGTTTGATACGTCTCGAAACCATTTCTTGCATTTCATTTATAGCAGCGTATCATTTTGTGTTTTTCAGTTTTTTTAATATAATACCAGTAACATAACATTCTTTACCAAAAACATTCAAAAGATTGGAGAATTAAATGGAAAAAGTAAGGAGTTTCAAATTAAGAAATAACGGTGGGTTTGTTGCTAGACTTCACGTCTTTAAACTGCTTGATGGGACATGGAAAAATATTACCCCACCATCAGTCCGTCGTGACATCACCCTAGGCGCAGAACGTACAATAGACTTACAAAATATCCCTGAGCTATCCCCTGGAGAAAAAGTTAAGCTTAAAGCAGAAGTTGTCTTGGGAAAGAACAGAGTAGCCAATGAAGAGTTTATTTACAATCCTGCAGGTCCAACTGTAGTTTATGAGATTGCAGGCACAACCTTAAGCCCCAAACTCAGACTGTCACGAAGAAACTAAGTTTTCTAATGAACAAATTGTAAAATGTTTGGCCAAACGAGTCGCTCTTCATAACTAAAAAACGGCAAAAGCATTATTGAAGCGAAAAAACAGCTGTCCAACCTTAACACTGTCTTGCTCCTGACACAGCTACCAAAGCGCCTCAGCAAAAAGTCACAATGTTACTGTTTGAACTCAAACAGTAAAAAAATGCTTAACCACGGTTGAGCATTTTTTACTGTTAATATTTTTTCGACTTTTTCTTAACCCTATTGCCAAATTTGCCCTTAGCGGCAGCAGCGTAGAATGGCTTTTTCTTTTTTGACTTTCCTTTGTATTTTTTTCTTTGAGTACTTTCAGAGTGATTTTTTTCCTGTCTTGAAGTTTTACGCGCCTCTTTTTTATCAGAAGGTCTGCGGCGTGAGCCTTTTTCTTTTTTGGACCTCAGATTCCTTTCAACAAGGTCAAGCTCACTCTTGATATACTCAAAATCAATATCACCCGTCACCTTATCCGCTTTAGCAACCTGGATCTTGATGGGTTGACCGATACGGAAAACAAGTCCCGTTCTTTCACCAACAAGCGCCATCATACGTTCATGGAAATTCATATATTCCCCTTTAATGGTTGAAATATGGATCAAGCCCTCGATAGTATTTTCAAGTTCAACAAACATCCCAAAGCGAGTCACGCTGGCAATAACACCTTCGAATTGTTCACCGACATGTTTTTCCATGAATTCAGCTTTTTTCATCTTTTCAACTTCACGTTCAGCATCAACGGAGCGGCGCTCACGGTTGCTTGATTGTTGGGCTATTTCTGGTATTTTTTCCGCCCAGTATTCGATGGTCTTTGGACTTGGTTGAGCCATCTCACGAATCAAGCGATGAACGATTAAGTCAGGATAACGACGAATCGGGCTGGTAAAGTGCGTATAGTTTTCCGCGGCCAAGCCAAAGTGACCATAGTTGTCCTCAGAATAACGCGCTTGTTGCATGGATCGTAAGAGCATTGTCGAAAGAACCATTTCTCCTGGTTGACCTTTCACTTTTTTCAAAAACTCTTGCAAGGCTTTTTGGCTGACTTCTGTCGAAGTTCCTTTGACTTGCAGACCAAAGCTTGCAGCAAAGTCGATAAAGCGTGTCATTTTCTCTTCTTTTGGATGTTCGTGAATACGATAAATCCCTGGTAAATGACGCGCTTCAAAGCTGCTTGCGACTGTTTCATTGGCAATCAACATGAAGGACTCAATCATGCGCTCTGCTGTTCCTCGGCTGCGCTTACGAATTTCGATAGGCAGGCCATTTTCATCAACGATAATGCGTGCTTCCATAGTTTCAAAATCAATGGAACCACGACGATGACGCATTACTGCCAAGGCTTCATGAAGTTCAGCCATGACTTCCACAGATGCTTTAATGGCAGCGTATTTTTCCAAGGCTTCCTCGTCACCAGCAAGCATCAAGTTGACAGCATCATAAGTCATACGTTCAGTCGTTTTGATAATGGAAGGTCCTATTTGTGAGTGAAGGACTTTTCCCTCAGGGGTAATTTCCATCACACAAGATTGCGTCAACCGATTAACGCGAGGGTTGAGTGAACAGATACCGTTTGAGAGGCGTTCTGGCAGCATTGGCACGACACGATTGGCCACATATACTGACGTTCCACGCTCAAAAGCTTCACGGTCCAAGGGCGAGTTTTCAGTGACATAGTGTGACACATCGGCGATATGAACGCCCAACTCATAGTTTCCATTATCCAAGCGTTTGATATGCACCGCATCATCTAAGTCCTTAGCATCTGCACCATCGATGGTAAATGTGATTTCCTTACGATAGTCCACGCGCCCCATGATATCTTTCTCATCTACTTCTTCTGGAACAGCGTTAGCTTGTGCCAAAACGTCTTCCGGAAATTCAGAACGAATACCGAGTGAAGCTAAAACTTCAAGGACATCGATGCCTTTATCTCCTGCTTGACCAACGATTTCGACAGCTAATCCCTGCATACTTTTCGGATTTTTCTTATCCGGATAAGCTGTGATCGCAACACGGACCACCGCTTTATCTTCTGGGACCAAGCCTTTATCCGTCAGAAAGATAGGATAAGGCAGTTTTTTATCGCGTGATTTCACATAACCGATACGCCCAAACTCTTTTCGTTCTTTTTCGTCAAATTTGACAAAAGTTCCGACAAGTTCAGTGACCGAGCGTTTCAAAACTTCTGTAACAACACCTTCAGCGCTTGTGCCTTTTAAGGGATTAGCATTACTTTTTAGTTCGACTTTTACTTCATCCCCTTCAAGGGCAAAAGCTGTTCTTCCCTTAGGGATAAAAATTTCAGGTTCCTCTGAATCGATAGTCACGAAGCCAAAACCATTTGCATTTGCCCGAAAGCTTCCGACAAGTTCAGCCTTCACTTCGGCGAGTCTAACTTTGCCATTTTTCGTAAATTCCAGTAATCTTTCACTTTCTAAGGCAGCCAAAGTCTTAACAAACCGTTTAAAATCTGAAGCCTTCGTAAGCCCTAACTTAGTGGCCAATTCTTCAACAGTGTACCCTCTCTTTGGATGCTTTTTCAGCTCATCTAAAATAACTTCTTTTATTTTCATAGTTCTCCAATATCTCTTTTTTGGTGCTCTTTTGTGGTTCTTTTCAACACTCATTATTATTTTAAAAATTAAAATGCGGACTGTAAGCAGCCCGCTCTACTTTTTAGTTCGATAAACGATAAACGCTCAACTGATTTATCTGCGCTCGTTTATACAATAAGGGTAATAATCCTAAACAGCCCCATCTTTTTCATCGTCCGCATGGAATAATGATATTATAACATATTTGATATTTTAGTGAACCACCTTTTACTGAACGTGATCAAATTTTGCACCTGCTGTCGGATGCTTATGAAATTCAAAGGCATCCAGAAGGTCATCACGTGTGTTTCGATCTACCGAGATATTCTGTAAGTTTACAACTTCTTCCCGTGAGAAAAAGCGTGCCTCCGAAGTTTCTAAGCCCGGCTGCACTTCAAAAGTTTTCGCCTCACAATAAAAGAAAAGTTTGTAGACATAATTCAAGCTTTTAGGATAAGGATGTTTGGCCTTATCAACAAGCTTAAACAGCTGCAAGGGCATCACCACAAGGCCACTTTCTTCTCTTACTTCTTTTTGAGCGATTTCTGCTGGTGAATAACCAACATCTGCCCAACCACCAGGTAAAGACCAGCGTCCTTCTGCTTTTTCTTTCACAAGTAAGAGACGATTATCTTCAAAGACAACAGCTCTTACATCCACTTTTGGTGTGACGTAACCTAAGTCTTCATTAAAAAAGGCTTCTAGTTCATCTTCTGAATAAGAGGTCAGGTTTTGCGAGAGTTCAAGGAGAATTTCTTTCATTTCTTCCAATCTTTCTCGGTCGTAAACATCTTTAGTATAGTGCAAAGATGTGTTTACAAGAGCTTTGAGCTTTGCTAGAGCTTGAGTTGTATCCATCGCTAATCCTCCTCCCTCATTTTATCACACATACTGAATCACGCAAAAATTCTACTATTAGTAATGTTCGAAACTTGATGCTCTTGCCTATATAATGGGAAGCGCAAGATATACAAGAAAACTGCGAATAGGCGGTCCTCATGCTGGCATTAAAAACCTCTTCAGTTTTGACGAATAAAAGACAAAACATGCGCGAGTCACGCTAAAAGAGCAAGGATAACCTTTTATGAAGGAAATTGGCGTTGACCGCTTTATGCGTGGACAGATTGGTATGAGTATTTTTAAACGTCTATGTAATTGGATGACTTTTGGAATATGGTCGCTCATAGACTGAATTCTCTCTCGTGAAAGTATACAGCATACATGGTGACACTGACACTATTAGCTTTATCGGCGGGATTACTTAAAACGTTCACCACGCTTGCGCCTTATTACCCGGATGACGACACCTGAAAGGGCGCAAAATGAAGCGCCAACCGTAGCTATAGCTCCTAGTCCTTCTAAAAATAGCTTGTGAGAGTGCGTACCATAACTAAATAAAACAAGACTAACGCCTATTATGACAAGCCATGTATGACTTACTCTAATGTGATTGTCCATCGTACTCTACTCCCTCCAAAGATTTTCTAGGATATTATTATAGCACACCTTTCCTCTCATTTTTCTAAAAATGTTCTATAGAAAATTAAATTTCCAAGTCAATGTTAGGATTTTCCTAAAAAGACAACTGTTCTCGCTATGGAATTTAAACTACAACTTCTTTCCTTTATAGTTCTTAATCAGCCACCAGCCTAAGACACTAAAGACCACTGGTCCAGCAATCATCGAAATAATATCCGAATAAACACTGCTCAGAGAAACACCCGAAGAAGCTTGGAAATAGTTTATTACTGGTTCAACAATTGTGAAAAAGTCTGCCATAATAATCATCAAAGCCGCAAGCCACGAAATACCAATAGCAAACTGTTCATTTTTCATAATGGTAAAAGGCTTCTCAATGGCATGATTTTTCTTGAACTTGATATAAGCAAAAACAATGAATACATAAGGAAGGCTTGAGGCTATATTACTCATATTGGTGATTACCAAGAAGAATTTATCCGCAGCTCCTTTGTTTATAAGTGAAATAACCATGTTGAGCAAAATCATGAGCGCCACAATGATAAATTGTGCCTTCATGGCGTTTTTAGGGACACCGTCCTCAATTTTCCCAAGTTTACCCGGCCACATCTTTTCAGGTGTCCCCTCCATCAGCTGTTTAAGTGGAGAATAAATAAGTGTAAAGAGGGCGCCTGTCAGAGAGAGAAACATGGAAAGACCCACATAACGGGCAAAAACTGTTCCCCATGTATGCACTGCACCAGACGATAGATGGAAGACTTCTGCCAACTTTTCTCCCAATTCCTGCATCATAAAGTAGGTTATATTCCCTTGGTTCACTGAACCATCCATAATACCAGGAATCCAGTCCTTATCAAAATTAATGAAAAAGCCAGTACAAAGTATCATGAAAGAATAACCAATACCGATAATGGCAGCCGAAAGTAGGATACCTTTAGGAAAGTTCTTTTTCGGCTCCACAGTCTCATCGACAAGTCCGCCCACTGACTCCACACCAGCATAAGCAAAGATTGCATAAACTAAAAAGGCAATAAAAGTGACAAAACTTGCAGGTTGTAACGTTGGATTAGGCGTTGACACCAAAGACTCCAGCGTCAAAGGGGTGGCTGGATGAAAACCACTTTTCGCTAAAATAATAAAGGCACCAATGATGAGGATAAAGTTAAGTGAAACAACAGCAATTCCTCCAATGGAGGCTACTTTTTTTATCGTTTCAAGTCCTTTAAGAGAAACAAAGGTTACAAGGAACATGATGAGTATGGCCAAAAGTGACACTATAACTATGCTGGGCAGAACCGTTGTCCCAAAAATCATATTAGAAATGGGCACCAATATACGATTTCCCACTGAAACAAACCAAATGACCCAGGACATATACCACATTAATGTGCCAATCATAGCAAAGGACGGGCCCACTGATTTTTCCATCCATGTATAAATTCCTCCTTTTTCAGCTTTGAAAGCTGACCCAAATTCGGTGACCATCAGAGAAAAAGGGATGAAAAAAACCAAAGCACTTATGATGTACCATATAATCGATCCATATCCCATTTGAAAAAAGGCAAGTGGAACATTACCAAAACCATAAACGGAGGTAAAAATCATCAAGGCTAAAGAAATTGCAGTTAATTTATTTTTGGAGTGTTGCGACATTATCTTTCTCTCTTTATTTTAATTTATCATTTATTATACAACTCGTTGCATAAATATGCAACATTTTATACTTTAAAATGCTCAAATATGAATTAAAGTAAATTTAAAGTTTAAAAAGTTGAGCACCGTTCTTTGGATGATATGTTTTCATTTATTGCTTGACTTTATGGAGTTTTTTTCTTAAAATTAGCTTAAACTTAAATTGGGAGACAGTATAGTATGAAGAAACATTTTTTAGTTGGTGCAGCATTGCTCACGGCCTTTACTTTAACGGCCTGCTCTAATTCAAAAACAGCAAAGCAAAACTACATTGATAGCTACACTGCCTTGAGCAATCAATCTCAAGATAATAATTCTCACGATGTGTCTATAAAGTTTGACAGCTTTGATATGCAAGGCGATGCATCAAGCAAAGAAATTAATGCTCTTCTTAACAATGCATCGATGAATGTTAAAGTAAGTGTTGATTACAATAATAAAGTAGTTGCACTTAATACTGCCGGAAAAATATCAGACCAAGAGCTTGAACTGAACATGCTTCTTGGTAAAAAAGGCGTCTATGTAGAAAATTCACAAGTCACATCTCTGATTGATAACTTCCAATCTGCTAATCCTTATGTAAGTCTCTATGGTCAACTTCTTGACCAACTGGATCAAAAATACCTTCTTGTTGATCAGACTGTGATGGAGAACGGCATTGCTTCCCAAGGTGGAAGTACTGACAGTGAGTCGTGGAAATCTACTTACAACCAGTTTTTCGAAAAAACCAAAACAGATAAAAAAGATATTGAAAAAAACTTCAAAGATATTCCTGAAAAGAACTTTACTCAGTCAGGTGATAAAGTAACGATGAAACTTTCTGGCAACGGTGATGATATCAAAGGCTATCTAAAAAACCTTATGACTACCTCCAACAAAGAGGATGTCCAAGCGATGATGGATGACCTAGATAAGTATACAAACATCAAATCTATGGATGTTGAAACTACTTTAAATCCTAAAACACATGAGTCTGAATCTAAAATCAATGGAGACATTCAGTCTAAAGATGGAAAAACAAGTGCCAAATTCAAAATGACTGTCACTGCTAAGTCAAGTAAAGAAAATAAGAGCATAACTGAACCATCTGAAAAAGATGCAATTTCTCTATCACAAATGTTCAAAAATTTGATGCTGGAATCATCAGAAGAAGTTGATACATACTAAGTGATAGAAATCAAGAATATGAGGATAAATATCAGAAATCTTAACGACCATCCGATAAACGGATGGTTTTCTTGTTTTCCACTTTTTCAAAGTCTAATGTAAAATGCAAAAATAGCAGTAGCTTACTGGTTTCCATAAAGGTTTCAATATGTCTAAAAAGAGCATCTAAAGGCTTCCATAGTGTTCAAAAGTCGCAAAAAATAGAACCGCATAAGCGATTCTATTTTTGCTTTTTACGCTTTATTGCTGCTGTTCAGTCTCTCTCCTAGAAGTTCAAATCTTAGAGGTGGATGACTCAACCCAGATAACGCTGCTCAAATTCTTCTAAACTTTCTCCCTCTTTGCGTTCTACAACCTTATCGACAGTCCATAAGTCATCTTGACGACGATCACGCATTGTATCTGATGTATCTAAAGGTCGGAGGCTTGCTGCTGTACGTGCTTTGACCGCTTCATCTTCTGGGAAAAGATGTGGCGGTAAACTCAGATCTTTCCCAGCTTCTTCTTTTGTTTCGTCAATCCAGAAACCTGAGGTGATTAGGGCTTCCTCATAGCTATCTACTGCCCCATCACCAGACTCTGCCATCTCAAGCGCTCCAATACCCGGTGTAAATGTCGCAATCTCAAAAAGAACACCGGGAGCAACACGCACATATTCACTAGAGAAATAGAAACGATCAACCAAGCCTGAATGTGGCAAACGGAAAGTTTGAATACGATCGATCCAGTATTTCAAAGTCTCTGGATTTGTAGTCCCTAAAGCCAAATGATGAATAGTACCGTAGCCTTGATAAGCATAACGTTCATTTTCCTCTGCTTCTTCGATAATCAAGGCTGCTCCGTTTCCTCCGTTAGCTACTTCAAACAGATGCATATTATTTTCTTGCCCTGCATAACGGAAACCGAAAACTGTTTCCAAAATAATACGTAGATTATAGGTATCCGTAACTTTCACGAAAACCGGTCCCATGCCAATAATTCCATGTTTAGGTGCAACATTGGAGAGGAGCCATGAGCGATCAAGTGCAGCATCCCCTGTGTTGTCTTGGTCTGAAATTAATTGATATTTTTGACCATCAAAGTCTTCAAATTCGAGTGTCTTTTTGCCAAATTTTACATTAATTTCTCCATGTTTAACATGCGCTTTTTCAAAACGTTCTGTCCAGTAAACAAGTGATTCATCTGTAGGTACACGGAAAGAAGCACGTTCAATATTGTTTGCACCATGCATCCCTTTTGGAATATCCTTGAAGTCAAAGAAGGTCATATTTGGGCTCTTCCCATCTTCCCCTGTGAAGTAAAGGTGATAAGTCTCATAGTCATCTTGATTGACTGTCAATTTTGCCAAGCGAAGTCCCAAAATATTTGTGAAAAAATCATAATTCTTTTGTGCGCTTGATGTGATTGCTGTAACGTGGTGAACGCCGCTAAGGATGTTTTGTGTTTCGATTTCTGTAGTCATTTGTTTTTCCTCTTTTTTCAATTTTTCTATTATTTTTTCTATCGGGAAGACGTGCTCTTTTAGAGTCAGCTTCTTTTTTATTTTTCTAACCATTTTTTTGCGGCTAAAATTTCTTCATCACTCAGTTGATGCCCAAATTTGGCCTTAAATATTTCAAGCTGACATTCCGTTTTTTCCAAATCAGTAGAGAGCTCTTTAAGATTTTCTCTACTCACAATCGGATCATTGTCCGCATGAGTAAGAAAAACTTTGCTCTCATCGGAAAGAACTGGCGTTCCAACTTCTGTAAGCTGCATGGCATGAAAAGCCAAGATTTTGTCAAACTTGAACAACCCTTTGAGTTGCATGTAGAGCGCCATATTGGCACCATTTGAATAGCCAATAACATTCAGCTTTGAGAGATCTAATTGGTAGTGCTGCCCTAAACGTTCAACTTCCTTTGTCAGCCACTGTGCCTCTTCTTCTAAGGAAAGCAAATCAAAGTTTTCCTTCGTAAATCCTTGTCCCTTAAGTTTAAAATAGCGATTTATCCCCTGCTCACTAATCCGCCCACGTATAGACAAAAAAGGATGATTGGGAAATAATTCCTCCACAAGTGGCACTAACTGGTGTTCATCACCGCCTGTACTGTGTAAAACTAAAATTGGTGCAAGGCTGTTATCGCCTTCCTTCAAAATGTAGTTGGTCATTCTAACTCCTTATTTTTAGCCTGTTCATTGCTTCTCAACATTGTTTTTACACTGCAAGCAACATCGTTTCTTCTGTGCATTAATTTCAGTTATGTGTTTCATAATCATGCCTCTTTCATTTACATTTGTAAACTACAATTGTATTATACCGTTTACTTTTGTAAACGTCAAGTCCTAAATCTTATTTTTTCCAAAAATTTTTTAGACCCCCCTTAAAGTCCAGGAGATAAGGATTTACACATGGCAAAAATTGCACTATGGAAACTTATCTCCCCTTCTGCCAGCTCCAAACTCTCACTTCATCCCTCTATTCAAAACTTACCGCAAAAAGAGCATACAAAAACCCCTCAGTTTTGGAAGGTGCCATAAACTAAGGAGTAAATTGAAATTATGAAATTATGTAATTAAATTGTACCAAAAAAAGTGGAAAATCTGTTAACTTTTGTCTATAAAACTTTATTTTTCTACAAATAAAAAAATAGTGGCCACTAAAAGTTCAGTTCACCACTACTTCTTAAGAGATTCTATTTTAATATTACTTCGTTGATAAAACGACCAACATGAAGCCGAGAAGAAGCCAGATTCCAATAGTAATAGCTGTAAATCTTTGCATTACCGCTTCGAAACCACGTGCCTTACGACGCTCAAAGAGTTCACCTGATCCTCCTGAAAATGCGTCCGCTGCTCCATCCTGCTTGGAAGGCTGCATCAAAATTGAAATAACTAAAACTGCAGAAACAATCAACATAGCGACGAGTAAAACGTCAAAAATCATCTTATCCATATACTTTTCTTCCTTAATCAGAATTACACTGAAACAATTATAACATAATTATCATCATAATACGAATGATAAAAGATTGGTAAACCTGATTGAAACGCCAAGTTTCTTGATTTATAATCAGTTTTTAGACCTTCAACTCTAAAATAGCCTTTTTGTTTAGCCTTCAACATATTTGTAAGCTTCTTGCGCTGCTTGAGCACCATCGCCTACTGCGGTTGTAATTTGTCGGAAGTCTTTCTGACGAACATCTCCAACAGCAAAGATGCCTGGGATACTTGTCTTCATCGTAGCATCTGTGATTATCCAGCCTTCTTCATCAGTTATCCCCAAGTCACGTGCAAACTCAGAAACGGCATCTAGACCAACATAGATAAAAATGCCTCCAAAGTTTGCTTCGGTAATTTCGCCTGTTTTAACATTTTTATAACGGACTGATTCAATTTTTCGGTCGTCACCTTTGATTTCTTCAAGAACAGAGTCCCAGATAAATTTGATTTTATCATTTGCAAAGGCACGTTCCTGAATAATCTTCTGAGCACGGAGTTCATCGCGGCGGTGCATGATGGTTACTGATTTACCAAAACGTGTTAAGAAAATTGCCTCTTCTACAGCAGAGTCTCCTCCACCCACAACCAAAATATCTTGGTCACGGAAGAAAGCACCATCACAGACCGCACAGTAAGATACGCCACGCGCACCGTACTCTTCTTCGCCGGGCACACCTAACTTACGGTGGTTTGCTCCTGTCGCAATGATGATTGCTTTTGTTTCGAATACTTCTTCTTCAGTATTGATCGTTTTTGTTGCACCATTATCAACAATCGATGTGACAAAGCCATAAGCATTTTCAACACCAAGATCAGCCAAGGGTTCATACATTTTCATTGAGAGCTCAGGACCCATGATTTGGCCATAGCCTGGATAGTTTTCAATTTCTGCTGTATTATTCATTTGCCCACCTGGAACGCCCCGTTCCAGAAGTAGGGTTTTCATTTCACTTCTCGCACTGTACATAGCTGCGGTCATGCCCGCAGGTCCTGCACCGATAACTACTACATCATATATTTTTTCTGTCATAATTCACCTCTCCAGTTATAAAACCATTATAAATTCTCTTTAAATTATTTGCCATTATTTTGATTTATAAACCACGGATTCTGAAAATAATCAAGATACCCACAATAGCAAAACTCAAAATTGGGATGGTCAAAATATCGATTAAGATAATATCAAACAAGCGATTACGCCAAACATTGCTCGGTCTATGACGATTTCTTGCCCAATAAATAAAACCATATAAAAGGCTGAGTACACCGACGACTAAAAAAGAAACGAGTAGACCCTTAAGATAAAACTGTAAAACTAAATTAATCATTTGACCTTCCTATACCGCTGGTTTTAACATGACGAGATAAAAATTCACTCGTTCGTGGATTTTTGGGATGATGGAAGACTTCCTTGGGACTACCTTCCTCAATAATTTTACCCTTCTCAAGGAAGAGGACTTTGGTCGCTACATTATAGACGAAGTCCATTTCATGACTGACCAAAACCATCGTTTGCTTGTTTTTGGCTGCATTGAGAATGGTTTCTTGCACTTCCCCAACAAGTTCAGGATCAAGCGCTGATGTCGGTTCATCAAGCAAGAGTAAAGTTGGTTGCATTGCCATTGCTCGTGCTATTCCTACACGCTGCTTTTGTCCACCCGATAAGAATTTTGGATAGTAATCCATACGCTCTTCAAGACCGACTTTTCTTAAGTTTTCCTCAGCAAGTTTCTGTGCTTCTGCTTTGGGCATTTTCTTAACCTGAATTAAGCCTTCCATAACATTTTCTAGGGCTGTACGACGTTCAAAGAGATTGAACTGCTGGAAGACCATCCCTGTCCTCCGACGCAGTTCGAGAATTTCTTGCCTGCTAATATGCTCAAAATCTACCTTGAAGTTATCAATTTCCAACTGTCCACTGTCTGCTTCTTCAAGATAGTTGATGGAGCGTAGAAAAGTAGACTTGCCGGCACCTGATGCCCCGATAAGCGCAATAACATCACCTTCATTAATTTCCAGGTTCAGATTGTCAAGGACAACATTTCCTGCAAAAGACTTGCTTAAATTTGAAATTTTTATCATTTGTTGGTCACCCCGTTGTCAAAAGGATTGCGTCCAAGTGAGATTTTCCGTGCTGCTTTAGGCATTTTGATTTCCAGTTTGCTTTCAATCTTACGAATCAAGATTTCTAAAACGATACAGATAGGCCAGTAAAGTAAGGCTAAAGCAAGATAAGTCTCAAAGAGGCGGAAGCTTGACCCCCCAATGATTTGAGCTTGGGCGGTCATCTCAACCACACCAGCGACAAAGGCCAGAGAAGTTGACTTAAGTAAGCCAATCAGAGCATTGCCCAGCGGAGCTGTAGCAACTGATGCTGCCTCAGGTAAGGTCACACGCCAGAAAACTTGAAAATTTGTCATCCCTAGAGAACGCGCGGCTTCAATTTGTCCTTTGTCTACAGATTGGATAGCTGAGCGAATTGTTTCTGAGTTATAAGCAGCTTCGTTAAGCGCAAAAGCCACAATCACAAAGAGCATGGCCGGGACAGAGTTGACCGTATAATTTGTCCCGTAATTCATGTTAATCGCTTTAAGAATCAAGGGAATTCCTGTATAGGTCAAGTAAAGTTGTACCAGAATCGGTGTCCCACGTGTAAAGGAGACAAATAAGGCACGCAATTGATCTAAAATGGGAATCTTATTTATTCTGACAAGTGCAAGTAACAGCCCCAAAATGAGGCCAAAGAACATGGCAATGAACGTCATCTGCAAGGAGACTGGTATCATTTTAATAATCGGTAGAAAAGCCGAACTAAAGGCTTCCCAACTGAATATCTTAGTGAAAAACATGGACCAAAACTCATCAAAACTATACTGCCCTTGAATCATTAAAAACGGAAGCATGGGCAATATGAGCAACAGGAGCAAGACTCCCAATCCCAAAATTATTTTTTTATTTTTATTCATTTTTATCTTCATCAAAGAAAGCTGTCTAAGTCCCTCACTCCTATCACAAATAGCTTGTGTGTGAGAAACTCAGGGACAGCTTTTACACTACTCCTACTATTATACAAGAATCTTATGATTTTTTCTTGTCTTTGAAATATTTCTTCTTTTTTCGAAAAGACTGCTTCTCCCCAGCTTATTTAAACTTGTCTGCTTCAGGAACGAAGTTCCCCTCAAAGTACTTCTCAGAAAGCTTTTTCAGTGTCCCATCCTTTTCAAGTTCAGCAAGGATTTTATTAACCTTGGCTTGCAGTTCTGTACCCGTTTCATCCTTTGCAAAGAGGAAATATTCGTAGCCGTCATGCTCCGGATCTCCTGTTGAGGTATCAATATCTTGGATTTTCAAGCTGTCAAACCCTTGCTCCTTCACACTGGATTTGAGAGAAATCTTATCATAGAGCATGAAATCAATCTTTCCAGACTCTATTTGATTAAAGCGTGTATTGATTGAGGTACTGTCTGACGAATAACTAATATTTATCTTTTTATCTGGATTGGCAGCATTCCAATCATTAATCATCTTTGTATAGTTAGAGGCTGGATTTCCAATTGTGCTCTTACCAGCAAGATCTGCCAGCGTTTTATAGTTCCCGTCCCTTGTCAAGACAGCATTATTAGATTTTGAAATTGGGAACGAAAAGTTATATTTTTCCGCCCGTTCTTTTGACCAGCCAAAGTTATTGGCTCCCATCTGATAACGTCCGCTGTCCAATCCTGGAACAATTCCGGAAAAGTCAACTGCTTGGTAAGTCACCTTATATTCGGGTAACTTATCAAAAACAGCTCGCGCCACCTCAATATCATAGCCCGTCAAGTTCCCTTGACTGTCCGCATATGTAAAGGGTTTTGTTGCTCCATCTGTAGCTACAACAATCTCCGTCTGCTTCTTTGCCGATTCTTCTTTATTTGATGAACCACCATTACTGCAAGCAGCTAAAGCTCCTGCAGCGATGAGCGAAACGAGCGCAAGCGAAAGCTTCAGTGACTTTTTCATAGTGATGTTCTCCTTAAATTTTTGATATTTAAAGTTTACCATGAGCCTTCTAAGTTTGTCATATCATTTGCTTATCAAGGGGTTAACATTTTTTTATACCGGGATTTTATTTCTTTAATGTCTCCATTAAAAAAAAGCTCTTCTTCAAAAAGAATAGCTTTCAATATTACTCCCACACAGGCTGCCAAGTGATACCAAATTTATCGGTAATCCAGGCACACTTACGAATGTTTCCCACTGATTCAGGCCCCATCATCACTGAACCTGTTTCCGATAGAGCTGCAAAAATTTGATCAAATTCCTGCTCTGTGTCGCAGTCAAGATAAATAGAATGTGCCCAAGTTGGTTCAGGTGCAGGGTATTGTTCTTGCATGTCTAAAAAGAAAACTTCTGCTCCTTTTATGGATAAGGCACCATATAAGACGAGTTCTTCTTCAACTTCGCTAAAATCTGGACTTTCCTTATAAAAATCCATCCGTGTAATTTTTGTTTCTGGTAAAACTCTCGCATAAAAATCCATAGCTTCTTTCGATTTACCATTTAATGTAATAAAAGGCGTGACTTTTGATTTTACCATGGTTCCCCTTTTCTTAAAATAAACCTGTAATTTTTCCGGATTCGTCAATATCCATATTCAGAGCTGCTGGTTTTTTAGGTAAACCAGGCATTGTCATGACATCTCCTAACAAAGCCACGATAAATCCTGCGCCTATCTTTGGCACCAACTCACGTACTGTCACTTCAAAACCTTCTGGTGCTGCCAAAAGTTTTGGATTATCCGAAAATGAATACTGGGTCTTCGCCATACAAACAGGAAGCTTGTCCCAACCATTTTCCTCAATTTCTTTCAATTGACGTGCTGCTTTTGCAGAAAAGTTAACCTTCTTGCCGCCGTAAATTTGGGTCACAACTGTTGAAATCTTTTCTTCTACTGAGGCTTCCAAATCATAAAGATAGTGGAAATCTTTTGCCTCCTGACTGAAAATGTTTGTTAATTTTTCGGCCAAGTCAATGCCACCTGCACCGCCCTTTTCAAAGACTTGTGTCAAGCTGACAGCAACACCTTCTGCTTCAACAAGTCTTGTTAATTCGGATATTTCTGCCTCTGTATCACTGGAAAATTGATTTATGGCTACAAGGATAGGAGCTCCATAACGCGCCATGTTTTTAATGTGACGCTTCAGATTTGCAAACCCTTGGGTAACAGCTGCAACATTTTCTTCAGTAAGTTCTGTTTTAGCAACGCCACCGTGCATTTTTAAAGCGCGAAGAGTAGCAACAATAACAATGGCATCAGGTGTTTTGCCCAACTGACGTGTTTTGATGTCGAGGAATTTTTCGCCGCCTAGATCTGCGCCAAATCCAGCCTCCGTAATAGTCACATCGGATAATTTCAAGGCTGCTTTTGTCGCCAAAACAGAGTTACAGCCGTGCGCAATATTAGCAAAAGGCCCACCGTGAACTAAAACTGGTGTCCCTTCGATGGTTTGTGCCAGATTTGGCTTGAGCGCATCTTTTAATAGAACAGTAATTGCGCCTTCAATCTCCAAATCACCTACGGTCACAGGTTGGCGGTCATAAGTATAAGCGACCACAATACGTGAAAGGCGTGCCTTCAAGTCTGTCAATGAGGTAGCTAAACAAAGGACAGCCATAATCTCACTGGCTACAGTGATATCGAAGCCATCTTCACGCGGCACACCATTAACCACACTGCCTAATCCAGCCACAATATGGCGAAGTTCGCGGTCATTCATATCCAAGACACGCTTCCAAACCACGCGCCGGCTGTCAATATTTAGAGCATTGCCTTGGAAGATATGATTATCTAAAAGAGCTGCAATGGCATTATTCGCTGTCGTCATCGCATGAATGTCACCTGTAAAATGCAAATTGATATCTTCCATAGGCAGAACCTGAGCATAGCCACCACCTGTTGCACCACCTTTGATTCCCATCACAGGTCCTAAAGAAGGTTCACGTAGCGCCACCATTACCTTTTGGTTCAAACGTGCAAAGGCATCTGCCAAGCCAACCGTAACAGTTGATTTCCCCTCTCCTGCAGGTGTAGGGTTAATTGATGTGACCAGCACAAGTTTACCTTCAACATTCCCCTCAAACTTTTTGAGACTTTCAAGCGGTATTTTTGCTTTATATTTCCCGTAAAGTTCGATATCCTCAAAACTTAAATCAATTTTTTCAGCGACTTCTGTGATAGGCTGCAATTTGCATTCTTGTGCGATTTCGATATCTGTTTTCATCTCTTCAGCGGCTCCCTTACTCTTTATAACTTCCTTATCATTTTAACAAAAACATTTGGAAATTTCTTTCATTAGAAGTGAAATACGCAGTTTCACGTATGGAATGTTCGGTTTTTAAATTTGTGCTTTTCTTTAGAGAATGAGTGTTTCCAAGCCCACTTTCATCATATCAGTAAAGGTATTTTGCCGTTCTTCCGCACTTGTTGATTCTCCAGTTACCAAACTGTCTGAGATTGTCATAATCCCTAAAGTCTGAACATTATGTTTAGCCCCCAGATAGTAAAGAGCTGCTGCTTCCATCTCCACAGCTTTAACACCCAGTTTTCCGATAGCAAGGGTGTCAAGGTCACTGTAGAAAAGGTCTGCTGAAAGAACATTTCCCACATGCGTTTGAATGCCTAAGTTTTTCGCGATATGATAGGCCTTGTCCAACAAATCAAAATCAGCAATTTGTGGCAAATCAAACTGAGGCCAATCATTTTTGATGATGCGTGAAGTTGTCGCAGCGCCTTGCGCTAAGACCAAATCCCTCACATGAACTTCTTCATTCAATGCACCTGCTGTGCCTACACGAATCAATTTTTTCACGCCGTATTCGGTGATTAACTCATGTGCATAGATGGAGATAGATGGCATTCCCATGCCTGTTCCCATAACTGAGATACGGTGTCCTTTATAGGTCCCTGTATAGCCCAACATCCCTCGAACATTGTTGAATTGTTCAGCATCCTTAAGAAAATTCTCCGCGATGAACTTGGCGCGTAGGGGATCTCCTGGCAAGAGGATTTTATCTGCAATTTGACCTTCTTTGGCTTCGATATGAACTGACATAGTTACTCCTTATTTTTTGATTTCTTCTCGTGCCGCGCTTCCTCTCTAAAAAAAGAAAACGCTAACACGTTTTCTCTTATTTTATCACATTTTTACTAAAACATTCTTAACAAGTGTTTTAAATGTTTCTTTCACACGTTCTGTTGTCTCAACAACCTCCGCGTGATTAAGTTCACTTTGCATACCTGCAGCCAAGTTAGTAATACATGAAATACCTAAAACACGCATTCCTGAATGCACCGCCACAATGACTTCAGGAACAGTCGACATACCTACTGCTGAGGCTCCCATCGTACGTGCCATGTGGATTTCTGCTGGTGTTTCATAGGTTGGTCCTGTGAAGCCCATGTAGACACCTTCTTGAACCTTGACTGACATCTCTGCTGCAGTCTCCTTTGCAAGCTCTTGGTAAGCTTTATCGTAAGCTTGTGACATGTCTGGGAAACGAGAACCGATTTCATCATCGTTAGGGCCAATCAGTGGATTTGTTCCCATGAAATTGATATGGTCACTGATAATCATCAAGTCGCCAGGCGCGAAGTCTTTATTCACACCGCCTGCAGCATTGGTAACAATAATTGATGGTGTACCGAGAGCCGAGAAAACACGTACAGGATAAGTCACAACCTCCATTGTATTTCCTTCATAAAAATGGAAACGCCCTTGCATGGCAATAACTTTCTTCCCTGACAAGTCACCGTACACAAGTTTCCCTGCATGACCAACAACTGTTGAAACAGGAAAATGTGGAATTGTTTCATATTTGATGATGACAGGATTTTCAATTTCTCCTGCTAATTCTCCCAAACCTGACCCTAAGATGAGTGCAACGTCAATCTCACCTACACCTTGCGCTTTAAGAAACTTTGTTGTTTCAGCTAACTTTACTTTCACGTCCATTTTTTCATTCCTTTAATTTTTTATTCTTCTAGTATCTTCTTCCTTGAAGTAAACTTTTTAACTGTTGATTAGACCAAGCTTTCAAGGAATGATTCTCCAATTTCGGCCTTATCAACATTGAAGTTGTCTGCAATTGTAGCAGAAATATCGGCAAAGTGGCCTAAAGGCAAAACTTTTGGCTCTTTCAATGAAGGTGAGAAAACAACAAGTGGAATATATTCACGTGTATGGTCTGTGCCTACATAACTAGGGTCATTCCCGTGATCGGCTGTAATCATCAGTAAGTCGTCTTCTCGCATCGCTTCAATAATTTCAGGCAAACGTCCATCAAAGTCTTCGATGGCTTGTCCGTAACCTTCCACATCACGACGGTGGCCATATTTTGCATCAAAATCAACTAAGTTGGTGAAACTAAAGCCTTCAACGAATTCGTCTTTACGCATTGTTTTAAGCAGGCGATCCACACCATCCATATCGTTTTTGTTGTGTCCCATATCATATTTCACACCAACAGTATTGAAGATGTCAGATATCTTTCCTACAGAATATGTATCAACTCCAGCCTTATAAAGTTTTTCTAACACTGTTTCATCAAATGGACTCAGCGCATAATCACGCCGCCCGTCTGTACGCGTAAAGTTACCTGCTGTACCTACATAAGGACGTGCGATGATACGACCAATCATAATGCCTGAACCTTCAAGTGTGATAGAGCGTACATATTCGCAAATTTTATACAATTCTTCCCGTGAAATGATATCTTCATGTGCAGCAATCTGTAATACGGGATCGGCTGACGTATAGATAATCAACTCACCTGTTTCCATTTGACGTGGGCCAAAGTCAGCGATTACAGCTGTACCAGAATAAGGTTTGTTTGCTTCACGAATGACCTTACGTCCAGAAAATTCTTCAATCTTTTGAAGCAAATCTTCAGGATAGCCTTCCGGATATGTCGGGAAAGGGGTTTGAATATTCAAACCCATGATTTCCCAGTGCCCAGTCATTGTGTCTTTACCTTTAGAAACTTCTTGTAACTTTGTCACATAAGCTTTAGGTTGTTCAGCTGCAGGCACTGTTTTAAGAGGGCTTTCACGCGGAATATTTCCCCAACCCATGGCTTGAAGATTTGGGACATCAAGTCCACGAATTTCTGAAATATGACCGATCGTATCTGAGTTAACGTCATTTACTGCTTCATGGGTTTCTACATCATGGTTAAAGAATTTATCCGCATCTGGTGCAGCTCCAATACCCACTGAATCCATAACGATGAGATGAACGCGATTAAATTTCTTAGGCATAATATTCTCCTTACTTAATGAACTCTATATAGTACCATTATAAACTATTTAACGACGAATAGCTTTCCAAAGATAAAGTTTCAATCAGAAAAACTTTTCTTATTCGGAATCTGTCCTCTGATCAAGAAAACAAAGAGGACTAAGGCTGATAAAGCTACAAAAGAAATCATAAGTAAAACTTCGCTATAGTGGCCTTCTACAGTAGACGGAAAAAGGGAAAGGTTTACGCCATCAATAAAACGTGAAGAATAGGTGAAACCAACAGACATCGCGATATTGATACAAAGATTGTAAAAGCCAATAGCTGTTCCCTTATTTTCTTCTGGCATTCTTTCGAGACTTGTGTGCATAAGTGGTGCATACATCATCGCAAAGGCACATGAACTTAAAATGAGCAATCCTGCAAAAATAAAGACCGGTGCACCCATGAGGAAGACAGCCACTAGGATTGAAAAAAAGATAGTCAGCATTGAAACAAGGACTGCTTGAAAAGAGTCAAGCTTAGAAGCAATCCTCCCTGACATGCTTCCTACCAGTGCAGCAGCCAAACATGCTGGAATAAACATGAGTGATACCCTGTCTAGCTGCATATGATAAACAGTGGTTAAGAGGAAGGAAAAAGTATTTAAGGTGAAAGCTGCTTGAGTAGAATAGATGAGAAGAGCTGCGAGCAGCGTAAGGACAAACAACTTATTTTTAAAGAAATCAATAGTAATAAAAGCGTTTTTCTTGTGGGAGATATAGAGTAAAAACACCGCTGTAGAAAAGATAAAACCCATCAGCACCAGCCAAGAAAAGTTTGTCAGATAGATCATCGCAGTGACAGCTACAGTTGCCACAAGTATAATTCCAAGAGCATCAATATATTTTTTCTCCCCTGATTCCTCAGGAAGATACTTCAAAAGAAAAGGAATAAAAAAGAGAGAAAGGAGTGGCACGAGAAATAAACTTTGCCAAGCCAGATGGGTAGTAATAAAGTCTCCGGTCAATGTTCCAATAACCGTTGCAATTTGAAAACTCGCGGTGGAAAATCCATAATATTTTTTCTGCTTAGCTGGTGTCACATAACGGGCAACAAAAATAAGATAAAGTGTTTCAGTCGCACCTAAACCCGCCGCTTGAATAACTCTGGAAAAGACAACCAACCAGTAGTTGTGATGCACCACATATCCCAAAAAAGAACCTATAGAAATTAAAAAGATACCAAAAATAAGTAAGGTTCGAATACTGATACTGTCTGATAATGATGCATAGACAACTGCTCCCATGCCTATAACTAAACCGGCCAATGTGACTTGCCAAGCAACTGTACTGGCAGAGACATGAAAATATCCTACCAGCTTGGGCGAAATAATTTTGAATGAATTATCAATGACTAAAGAAAAAATCATGAGTAAAAGAATAACAGGAACAGCTTTTCCTATCTGTACTTCACGTGCAGACGTTTGCTTACTTGTAGAAAATTGTGCTTCCAAAGAAAATCCTCCGATAGGGTTATTTGAACGTTTTCGTGAAAACGCTATCTTTAAAACTGAAATCATTATAGTCAATTTACTTATGAAAATGTATTCACTTTGCATAAAAAAGTCAGAAAACTTGTACAAAATGACAGTGTGCAGCAAAAAAATCACTTAATGAGACAGACAAAGTGCCGCATGGAGTGATTTTTACACGCTTGCTAGCTGAGCTAGTTTTTTTAGTTTGCTGGATTGATGATGAGGGCTGGGCGCATGCCGCCATAGGCCCCTGAAGAGTTTGTGAACCAGTGGGAAATTAACATTCCACTACCGTCCCCTCCTCTAGTAACATTCCAACCTCTATCAGGATTTTGTGTAGAAAGCGTACGCGTCCACCAAAGCGTATCATTTGGACCTACACGTCTTGCCCTATCAGGGAAAGCACGACCTGGACCTGAAAAGCGCAGCACATCTGCTACGGAAAGAGCAAAAGCACGGGGTGTGCCACCTGAGTCAACTTGAGTGATGTCAGCTGCAGCATCAGGAAATTGATCCAAGTTGCTGGCACTCATTATCCAACGCCAGCCGCCTTCCCAAACAATACCTTCATCCAAAAGGGCGGGACCTATAGTTGGTGCAGAGACAGGTTGAATCATCGCCTGAACTTCTGGGGCAAGAGCTTGGCGCCAAGTATTCAATTCTTCTTCATGTCGTGTTAAGGGGATACCCGTAAGTACACCATTCCGGATAATCATATGATTCCCAGAATCCATATTTTCAAGGTAGCGGTACTGCTCCCCGGCCATGGTAAAGATACGCCCCGGACGCATGGTCGAAAAGTCAAAGGCTGCAGGGGCACTGTCTTCGTTAGGCAGTGGGTTCGGGCCGTCATCGTACATCACCCCGTTCTGGATACCTTGGAGAAGGTCTGCCAGCTCCGCATGGTGTTGTTCCCCGTCATTGAGGAACTCCTCATGTTGGTCAGGGTGTACCAGTCCACTCTCGACATGGATACCATAGTAGTAAAAGCCGTTAAAGACCTTGTCCTCAAT
>NZ_WIVG01000079.1 GCF_016758115.1 Lactococcus garvieae | reverse complement strand
TAGATTTTAATCTACCACCACAGATTATACAGAACCTCTTTTTTTATATCTTTAGTTTTCGTCAGAAGCTACGAATGGCAAAAGAGCCATAACACGTGCGCGTTTGATAGCTGTAACCACTTTACGTTGGTTTTTAGCTGAAGTACCAGTTACGCGACGTGGCAAGATTTTACCACGTTCTGAGATAAAACGTTTCAATAGTTCAGTGTCTTTGTAATCAACAACTTCGATTTTGTTAGCTGCGATAAAGTCAACTTTTTTACGGCGTTTGAAGCCACCACGTTTTTGAAAAGCCATAGTGTGTTTCTCCTTATATTATTATTTTATGATGTTTCACAGAAAAGTACTATCAGCGTTCTGTGAAACTAATAAGAGGCTTAGCAGCCCACTCGTGTTGGAAAGAAGAGCCTTAACTCCCTCTGCAACAGACTATTAAAATGGAAGATCATCATCAGAAATTTCCATCGGTGAGCCACCAAAAGGATCAGCATCACGACCAAAATCAGGTGTCGCAGTACTTGCTGTGCTCGTTCCAGCAAATGTACTGTTTTGCGGTTGTTGCTGTTGTGGTGCACTGTATGAACCACTTCCACCTTCACGTACGGCACGACTTTCAAGCATTTGGAAGTTATCCGCCAATACCTCAGTCACGTAAACACGTTGACCTTCTTTGTTCTCATAATTCCGCACTTGAATGCTACCTGTCACACCAATTAAGGCACCCTTTTTCGCCCAATTTGCCAAGTTCTCAGCAAATTGACGCCAGATGACACAGTTGATGAAATCAGCTTCACGTTCGCCTTGCGCATTTTTAAAACGGCGGTTAACAGCAAGCGTAAATGTAGCAACCGCAGTATTTTGCGGTGTGTAACGTAGTTCAGGGTCACGCACAAGGCGTCCAACCAAAACAACATTATTAATCATGATGTCTCTCCTTTAATTTTGTCCAGCTAAACCAGAATTAAGCTTCTACTTTAGTGATCATATGACGAAGAATATCGCCGTTAATCTTAGCAAGACGGTCAAATTCGCTCAAAGCCGCTGAATCAGTAGACGCTTCAAGAGTTACGATGTGGTAGATACCTTCACGGAAATCTTGAATTTCGTAAGCGAGTTTACGTGTTTCCCAGTCTTTAGACTCAAGATTCACAGCACCGTTGTCAGTCAAGATATTATCGAAACGTTCAACGAGAGCTTTCTTTGCTTCTTCTTCAATGTTCGGACGAATAATATAAAGAATTTCGTATTTTGTCATTGATTTTTCCTCCTTTTGGACTAATGACACAGGTTGGAGCCTGTGTAAGTTATGAGTTTTACTCACAAGTATATATTCTATCAGATTAGCAGTTTTTTTGCAAGCTGCCCCACTCCTATCACAGAAATTTCACGGCTTATTAAAAAACTATAATAACTATCTCGAAACACTGATTTAGAAGCACTTGTAGTGTACGCACATTTTTCTTAAAAAGAGCCTCTTCGAAGGTATTTTATTCTTTCAAGTGTAAAAGTTATTCAAGAAAAGGGGGAATTTCTCAGAGCTTGTGAAACTTCCATGTCCCTTCACGTAGAAATCTTAAAACGAAACCAAAAGAAAACAACCCTCTGCACATGCAGAAGATTTTTCACCTTTCTTTATTTATCAAGCTACAACATCGAGCACATTAGCTGGAATGTAGCGGTACTCACCTTCTTTCGACTGATAGTAGCCAAGTTTTTTCACAATAAAATGCAGTTTGCATTGGTTATCAAAGCGTTGGAATAAGTGTGTTACTTCTCCTTCTTGGCTGCGTGTTACGCGTACAATTTTTTCTCCTGCGTAAGTTGGAGATACATATTTTGGGGTAAATGCCATAACAAACCACCTCCCGATATAATTCAGATGAAAGCGTGCCCATCTACCTTCTATTATAACTCTTTTTAGTTTCTAAAACAAACACTTCGCATTATTTATAACCAACAAGCAAAGTTGCATAATTATACACTTTTTTCAGCTTTATCCTTGACAAGCCTCTCAAATTAATCTAAAATATTCATAAATACTTAATAAACGATAGAGGTCGCAGCCAATAATAAGTCGAACGGAGCTTGAGTAAGCTAGGATGTTTGACCCAGGAGCGGTTGCCGAAAGAAAAGTTAAACTCAATACCTTTTCTTGGTTTAACGAGAAATACTTGTTAAACTGTCGTAGTCTAGCTAGACTCTTAGTATAGACACGATGCGCTATTCGGATAAAAATCCTTTCTGACGTTTAGTGATCCCTCGGGATTGCTTTTTTGTATTAATATTCATAAATTTAGGAGAGAAGTAATGGATAATACTGCAAACAACGGACCCACGACAACCACACAAGTAAAACGGGGGCTCAAACATCGCCACTTAACCATGATTGCTTTAGGGGGAACTATCGGTACGGGGTTATTTGTTGCTTCAGGAGCCACAATATCTCAAGCTGGTCCTTTTGGCGCCCTTGTTGCTTATGGAGCTATAGGTCTCATGGTTTTCTTCTTGATGACTTCTCTCGGTGAAATGGCTTCTTACTTGCCACTATCTGGTTCCTTTGCTTCCTTTGCTGACCGTTATGTTGATGAGGCTTTCGGCTTTGCCATGGGCTGGAACTACTGGTTCAACTCAGCAATCACTGTGGCTGTTGAGGCTGCTACAGTCGGTGTAATTATGCAATTCTGGTTGCCACATGTCCCTACATGGATTTGGTCTACCATAGTTATTGGTCTTATCCTATTGGTCAACTTGATTTCTGCCAAGGCTTACGGTGAAGCAGAGTTTTGGATGGCTACGGTTAAAGTTGTTGCCGTTATTGCCTTTATCGTGATTGGTCTCGCAACAATTTTTGGGATTATGAGTTATAAACCCGATGTGGCACGTAACCTTTCTGCTGGAGGAAATCACGGGTTTGTTGGCGGTATCGGAGGAATGATTGCCGTCTTCATGATTGCAGGTTTCTCTTTCCAAGGTACCGAAATCGTTGGTATTGCAGCTGGTGAATCTGAAAATCCTGAAAAAAATGTACCTTCAGCAATCAAACAAGTTTTCTGGCGTATCCTCATTTTCTACTTCCTATCTATCTTTGTCGTTGGAGCTTTAGTCTATTATAAAGACCCTAGTCTTCTCCGTGCTGCTGCTCAAAACGATATTACCGTTTCTCCATTTACTCTCGTATTTGAGCGTGCAGGTTTAGCTGCTGCCGCTTCTGTTATGAATGCTGTTATTTTAACATCTGTTATTTCTTCGGCTAACTCTTGGCTCTATGCAGCTTCTCGTATGCTTTTTGGTATGGCTAAGGAAGGCCATGCTCCAAAGATTTTTGCCAAAACAAATACAAGCACTGGTGTTCCCATCTTTGCTCTCTTAGCCACTGTCGCCATTGGTCTTTTAGCTTTCTTGACCAGTATCTTCGGAACAGAAATTTACTTCTACCTCGTAGCTGCCTCTGGTTTATCTGGCTTTCTGGCTTGGATTGGTATTGCGATTTGCCATTTTCGCTTCCGCCGTGCTTTTATTAAGCAAGGACATCATCTTTCTGAGTTGGGTTATCATGCCAAATGGTTCCCCATCGGCCCAATTATTGCCTTAATCCTCTCAATCATCATCGTTATCGGTCAAATCACCACTGTCACGATGAGCGTGCAAAACATTGTTACCACTTACTTGGCGCTGCCACTTTTCTTAATTTTGTATTTTTCTTACAAAATTGTTAAGAAGACGAAACTCATTCCACTTGAAGAAGTTGACCTGAGTCGCGATATTGATTAAAAACTCAGATAAAACCCTAAAAATCACTCAACACTTGGCTTTCTAAGGATGCCTTGTTGAGTGATTTTTGTTTTGGAGTTTGACTGCTTTAGTTGGATTGATTGATAATTATAGCAGGGCGAATACCACGCACAGGGTGGGTAAATGATACATTATTACTAGCGAACAACTGTCCTGGTCTCTGGAAATTCACATGCCAAGCAAATCCGGGAGCCCCAGGTGTCCGTAACCACCACGAGTTACTGTTCGTCGCCGTACGTCCCAAGGAGTTAGGAAATGCTTGTCCAAGTCCAGATAGGCGTGTAACATCAGCTAAGGAAAGTGCAAACGCACGTGGACTACCACCTGCTCCTTGGACAATTGTTGTCACATCTGCCGCAACCTCACCTTCTAGATTATTGGGAATCCATCGCACACCACCATCAAATGTAACAACATCATCTGGAACACTTCCCGTTATGAAGTTATTAGCTACAGGCTGAACTCTGGCTCTCACTTCTGAATGAAGAGAGTCATACCAAGAATCCAGTTCCTCTTCTTGCTGTACAAATGAAATCTCGGTAATCACATTATTCCGGATAATCATATGGTTGCCAGAACCCATGTTTTCAAGGTAACGGTACTGCTCACCTGCCATGGTAAAGATACGGCCCGGACGCATGGTTGAGAAGTCAAAAGCATCTGGTGCACTGTCTTCGTTAGGCAATGGGTTCTGTCCGTCATCATACATCACCCCGTTCTGGATGCCACGGAGAAGANTACGGCCCGGACGCATGGTTGAGAAGTCAAAAGCATCTGGTGCACTGTCTTCGTTAGGCAATGGGTTCTGTCCGTCATCATACATCACCCCGTTCTGGATGCCACGGAGAAGATCTGCCAGCTCCGCATGGTGTTGCTCCCCGTCATTGAGGAACTCCTCATGCTGGTCAGGACTCACCAGTCCGCTCTCGACATGAATGCCATAGTAGTAAAAGCCGTTAAAGAC
>NZ_WIVG01000078.1 GCF_016758115.1 Lactococcus garvieae | reverse complement strand
AGATGAAAAAGATATTGTTCCCATTGGCTATAGAATTCTTGGTGGGCAAGTCAATCCCTTCCACATGGGCACTTTAATCTTCGTTGACTCAAGTGAGGTAGATATAATGGCTCAACATATGTGGGCGGCTATCGCTTTACTAAAGGCGAATTGAAGGTTACTAAAGAATCTCTGGAACAATTTCGCAAACTAAAACAAGGTTACATTGAATATCAGATGAGTAACCAGCTTAGAACTTTAGAGCAATTGAGAAAAAAGTTTGTGGCCAGTGGTTCAGGTCTATCTTCGAATGAAAAAATATATCTAGACTCTGCCCAAGCTCTCTCCATTGTGTCTATAGCCAGTATTGATTTTGATGTCTCTATGATGGACCTTCTGAAACTTTATCAAGATGGGATTAAAGAACAAGAGAAATTATGGGAGGAAACAGTGCGGGAAGCACGAGAATTAGGAGATTATCTTGAGGATTGGGAAGTTTATGAAGCGCTTGAGGAGGCAGGTTTCACTCATGAGGCTATTGTGGATACTCCTACACAAATCTACCAATATAAACTTAGTCAAGTGAAACAAACGAGTGAAAAGTTTAAAAGTCTTGAGCATGAGATTAAGGGTAAAATATCGGAGTTGGTATCTCGAGATAAGGAACTGGCGCAACAATTAAAGTCTTCATAGCCAAGTGATATAGAAGTAAAATTTATAAAATAAAGTATTGCTGAGATTTATGAGTATTTTAAATAAAATATGAAATTTCTATGATAAATGAGAAAGACTATTGCTTTCATAGTGGAAAAATGTTAAGCTATATTATGTATCGGTCGAACTAAGAAATTCATTTTTTCACATTAAATTAATTAGGAGGTATGGGGATGTTATCAAAAAGAACTAAGAAATTACAAGAGGAGAGAATGACTCCAAAACGTCAACGTTTTGCGATTAAAAAACTCACTGTGGGAGTAGCTTCGGTTCTTATCGGAACTTTTTTTTCACTTTCTATGTCCATAGGAGCGGTAATTATTTCAGCTGATGAAACTTCAACGCAAACAGTTGAGGAAGTGAATGATAGTTCGATTGAAACATTTTCTAGCAATGAAGAACCAAATTTGGAAAAATCGATTGTTACAGCAGAAGAAGTTTCAGAAGCCAATGGAACTCCAGAAACTACGATTCAATCTGATGCTATTAGCAGAACAAATGATACAACTATTCAAAACAATGAACCTATAATAAAAGAGCAACCAAAACTCTTTGCGGCTGTACCAGTAGATCTTAAAGGTAGTAAGATTGAATTTAATAAGCCGACGTTACATGTTAATCAAGATATTGATGCAATCAATGATTTGCTGACTAGGGAATATGTTGAAAACACGATTATCAAGAAGTTAACTTTATCTGATGGTACAGTCTATGAAGGGCAAGCCTTAAAAGATGTTTTAAATGAAAATGTGGCCAGCTATGAATGGTCAGATACTCCGGTAGTTGATGTAGCTAGTGATGATGTTTATGCTAGGTTACGCGCATCTCTCAATAATAGGAGAACTGTAACTTGGCTAATGGAAGTCAATGTAGTCGGAGCTAAAGCTAAAGAAAATCTTCACACGCCGTGGGGGACTGAAATCAATGCTATTGATGCGATTGCAAATACAGCTGAATTAAAGGAGTTTGATACAGCCATTGCTCCTGTTAGTTATGATTGGAAGGAAAAACCAAACTTTAGCCCTGAAGCAGGGAGCGACCACAAAGTTACTGGAGTAGTATCTGTGAACTATCCGGATGGAACAACACAAGATGTGGAGGTTACTATTTCAGTTGATGAGTCTGACGCAGAGAAATACGAACCAAAAGGTCAAAATGTTAATACAGGCTTGAACGAAACACCAAAAGCTGAAGACGGAATCTCTAACAAGGGCGATCTTCCAGAAAGTACAACTTACGAATGGAAGGTACCAGTAGATACAAGTACATCAGGTGAAAAAGACGGTGTAGTTGTGGTTAAATACCCAGACGGTTCAAGCGAAGAAGTTCCAGTTAAGATTGTGGTTACCTCAGATGCAGATAAGTATGAACCAAAAGGTCAAGATATTAACACAGGCTTGAACGAAACACCAAAAGCTGAAGACGGAATCTCTAACAAGGGTGATCTTCCAGAAGGTACAACTTACGAATGGAAGGTACCGGTAGATACAAGTACATCAGGTGGAAAAGATGCTGTAGTAGTTGTTAAATACCCAGACGGTTCAAGCGAGGAAATTTCAGTTAAGGTTGTTGTAACTTCAGATGCAGAGAAATACGAGGCAAAAGGTCAAGACGTCAACACAACCTTGAACGGTACACCAAAAGCTGAAGATGGTATCTCTAACAAGGGTGATCTTCCAGAGGGTACCACTTATGAGTGGAAGAGTCCAGTAGATACAAGTACATCAGGTGAAAAAGACGGTGTAGTTGTGGTTAAATACCCAGACGGTTCAAGCGAAGAAGTTCCAGTTAAGATTGTGGTTACCTCAGATGCAGATAAGTATGAACCAAAAGGTCAAGACGTTAATACAGGCTTGAACGGTACACCAAAAGCTGAAGACGGAATCTCTAACAAGGGCGATCTTCCAGAAAGTACAACTTACGAATGGAAGGGACCAGTAGATACAAGTACATCAGGTGAAAAAGACGGTGTAGTTGTGGTTAAATACCCAGACGGTTCAAGCGAAGAAGTTCCAGTTAAGATTGTGGTTACCTCAGATGCAGATAAGTATGAACCAAAAGGTCAAGACGTTAATACAGGCTTGAACGGTACACCAAAAGCTGAAGACGGAATCTCTAACAAGGGCGATCTTCCAGAAAGTACAACTTACGAATGGAAGGTACCAGTAGATACAAGTACATCAGGTGAAAAAGACGGTGTAGTTGTGGTTAAATACCCAGACGGTTCAAGCGAAGAAGTTCCAGTTAAGATTGTGGTTACCTCAGATGCAGATAAGTATGAACCAAAAGGTCAAGACGTTAATACAGGCTTGAACGGTACACCAAAAGCTGAAGACGGAATCTCTAACAAGGGCGATCTTCCAGAAAGTACAACTTACGAATGGAAGGTACCGGTAGATACAAGTACATCAGGTGAAAAAGACGGTGTAGTTGTGGTTAAATACCCAGACGGTTCAAGCGAAGAAGTTTCAGTTAAAATTGTTGTAACAGATAAAACTACAGATGCGGTTGAACTTGTTCCAACGGGACAAGATAAGGGAAGCTCACCAGAAAGTATGAAGCCAGATGTTAAGGCATCAGCTAATCGTAAAGTAACTTCTGACAGCAGTGGTTATGCATTACCAGCGACAGGTGATAATGATTCTGCTGGTTTAGTAGGCCTAGGAGCTTTACTGTTAGGTAGCTTAGGACTGGTGGCTACTCGCCGTAAGAAAGAAGAAGTCTAAATATTACTTCTAAAAAGTCTTTTGTGTGAGGATAGAATAAAGATAGAGATAGTTTGATTTTATCCAAAGCATTCGATTACGTATTTGTATTGCTCCTAAGAAGTTAAACATTTAAATTTAATTAAAGGATTTAGTTCTGTGTTGTACAGGGCTAAGTCCTTTTAGTTTTGTTTTGATATGTGTGTTGTGGTAATAAATATAGTCATTAATAGCTTGTTCAAGAGTCTCTAATATCTTAAAATACTTCTCAACATGAGCGATTTAATCGAGCTGTCCAATAAGAAATATTGGTGATTGGCAAACTTAGATGAAAAGAATTTAAGAGATATTAAAAATATTATTGATTTTGAGGAAAAGCGTTAAAAACGCATTCTAGGGTTAATGCTAATAATGGTTTTGAATGTCTTACAGAACGTATTTAGTTTAGTTAGAGAAAATTGCGAAGTTATTGAGTGATAAATTTAAGGAAAAACATTTGGATATAAATTGGCATAAGTATCTCAAAAATAGAAATTTTTATGTTCATGTTTATAGCGAGGGAAACAATCAAAGATTAGCAGAATCTTCAAAAGGATATTCCACAACTTAAAGTAAAAAAGGGGAAAAATATTTCAGAAATGTAGATTAACTACAAAACTAACCGGGCGGTGAAAGAAGTATATGTACGAATAAAATTTATAAAATAAAGGATTGCTGAGCTTTAACTGTTTAGCAATTTTTTACTTTGTACATTTTTTTAGAGTTAGTCCAGGATAAGCTGTTTGTTTGATTCTGAGTTTCTTAAATTTATTGACAGTATAGAAAATAGGATGGTAAAATAAGAGTGTGATAAAAAGAACAATCTTTTTGTCGTAATATAATCTTCTATTTTGGAGAGGTATAGATATGGATACGAAAAAGAAGGCCTTAGTATCAATGGGGATTTTGCTTGCTGCAATTCTTCTTATTATTCTAAGTATTGGAGGGAAATTTTATATGGATCAGAAACAGTTTCAGAATGAGATGATAAGCGTGGTGAAGAGTGAAGAAGCCAAACAAATTTTTGAAAATTCATTAAAAGATTTGGATTCACAGGCCTTGACACCAAACGGAAAGATTAAATCTTATGAGATTGATTATGGAAGTGTTACACATAACCCAATGGGTGGAATTATGATTAAGCTAATAGTTAATAAAAATGGAAATTTTTATGTGCGTATTACTTTGTCTAAGTACTCGGAAAAGCTAGAGGAGAGTGGTGGTAGTGTATCTGCGGATTTAATAGAGTTTTTGGATAAGGAGGGATAACACCATGTCGTATACGGATAAAGAATATGTTCAAATTGCGCAACAAGAATATGAGCAATTTGATGTAGGAAATTCTGTCACTATTGGAGAGGGAGTCAATAAGAAAACTATAGGCTATGTCTCCGAAGTCATAAACAATCCCAAAACAGGCGAACAAACTTACATTGTTACAGACGGTAACCCGAAAACTCAAAAACCAGAAGATGTTAAAAAGGTAACTTTTCTCAACCAAGGTTCTACAGGTCTTGATAAGACCCTTCAAAATCCTGGCGAGGTCAAACGAGACTGGTGGGATAATAATAAACAAATTCTAGAAAATGTGATGAAATTCTATGAAAATCCACAGGCTGTACTTCCCCCAACAAGACAAA
>NZ_WIVG01000077.1 GCF_016758115.1 Lactococcus garvieae | reverse complement strand
TCTTTCATCAAGTGCTGATAAGTTTTTGTCGCAACCTTTAGGGCTTCCCCCGTCACGGGAGGTGACCCTCCCCCTGTAATCTCTGGAACATCTTCTTGCTTACTTGCCCCAAATAAGCTACTCACAGCCAAAAGAAGCACAAGAAAGCCTAGAAGGCAGAAAGGAAGAAGCGCAGAAAGGAAAAGAAAGATTTTTTTCATATTACCCTCGCGCTCCATTCAAGTCTTCTACAGCTTGAGCCCATGCATTTTCTTGTTCTCTATGAAAGTCCTCAGGCTCAAAATCTCCGCTTTCCTCCTCCTCAAAAGAAAAAGAAGAGAAGTCATCTTCAAAAGAAGGCGTCACACTCTCCCAGTCATAGGCATCCTCCCCTTCTTTTTCTTCTTCTGGCCCTTCGTCTGTATAGGCATGGCGCCAATCGTAAGGTTCTTCTTCTGGGGAGGACTCTTTTTCTTCCTCTTCTCCTTCTTCTTCAGGAAGGACCACAGGAGGCTCTTTTTCCTCCAAAGGCTTGCCCTCCTCCAGCTCTTCTTCTTCAGAAGAAGTGGAGAACCCTTTTTTAAGCTTCTCCATCACACCCAAATGGCGAGACAAGCGTGGCGCAACCATACTTGCCCCTTGAAGCATGAGCTGTGGGTTACCTGTCGCATAACCCAGGCCTGCCAGTGTTCCGGCTTGCGCAAGTTCTTGGACTTTCTCACCTGTTTCATGGAGAGGGTCAGACACTGCACGGACAGACTCCCAAGCCCCTTGGGCGAGGGTCGAACTTCCTGTGACCGTTTGGGTGATCCAGTTTCTTTTTTTCCATAAGAAAATAAGAGCCACGACTTTAAGAATAAAGATACTCGAGAGGGTCACAAGATAAAGCAAGGCATTCATACCCGTAAAGAAAGAAAAAAGATTCCTGCCTTGATGAGGGTTGCCTACCACACTCAATACAATCCAATCAATTTGCGACATGAGGTAAAAAAGAAAACCTACAAAAACAGAAATGAGGGCAGGGGCGACAGACAAGGTAAAACTCTTGCCCAAAAGCTGAAAGAAGGCATTTCTAAAGGGAGGAATAAAGCTTAAAAAAGCCGCCAGAGGCGACAAGACAAGCAATAGGCAAAGAAGAAGGGTGGTCACAGAGATAATGGCATTAATCAGAGCCACAGGAAGAAAATAGACCAAAAGATTACCGTATCCCATGGCAACCGCCATCATTTGATAAGGCAGGGCATCACTGGTATTTTTAAGATACTTTAAGCCTTCCTCCCCTCTTGCCAGATCATCCACATAAGCCTGTGACTGGTTGGCTTTCTTATAGTCAAATGGTGAACCATCAGGCAGACTTCCACTAGGATTGCCTGTATTGGCAAAGTTGGCCGTAGGCTTAAGCACATAATTGACAAAGAAGTCCCCTGTCTCCTCTCCTTTATAGCCTGTCATGGCAGAAGTCACGACATTTTTAAAGCGTTCAGAAGTATCCTGCACCAGATGAAAGGCAATCTCTCCGCCCATCTGTGTCTTGGTCTGTCCGCCTATAGTGACCGTAAAGCTGCTAAAGAAGAAAAACATAGTCATGACGACAGAAAAATAATGCAAAACAGCCTGTCTGAAATTCCCCTTGCCGTTAAAGAACTGGTAAAGCAGGTAAAGCAAGGTTATCGTCACCAACCCCCAAGCCCCTGAATCTTTAGAAATAGAGCCATTACTTCCTCCGATAAAGGATACAAAGATATTTCTTGCGCTAACCAGTGCTTCATGTTGCACACGAGATAGAGGGCCTGAAATGTCTAAAAGCTTGACAATAAAGGTATTGACAATCACACCGAACTTTAAAAAGAAAAAAGGAATATCCACAAGAACCTTAAAAAGCACGTTCCAAATGTTGGCCACCACCTCTACTGGTCCACCACCAATGGTTTCTTTGAACAAATTATATTGCGCAAGACTGCCGATATAGTCCGTGAATTGCTTTTGAAAAGCAGTCATCATCTTCTCCTTTCTTTCCTAAATTTTGGCATAGCGTTTCTCCATCTGAGATTGTTTGTCTTCTTTTACGGGCGCAAGCCAAGCTCCCCATTGAGGAGGTACCTCGACAGACAGACGATTGATATTGCCAAAAACATCATAATACACACATTGTCCCTGATTGGTATTTTGAATCCACTTCCTGTTCTTATCCGTGACAGGTAAGCCCAGAGCTTCCAGAATATTATCCCCTTCCCCATTTTCAAAGAAACAGAAACGCTCTCCAGCACCCGTGGTATCTTCTTCGAATTTCGTATCATTGACCGATTGAGAAATAATCACCAATTTATTATTTTGAGAGCGACCCACACGCTTCATGGTCATCACAAGGCGGCGCCCAATGTTGGATTTCATCAAAACCCAAGCTTCATCGATAAATTCGATCGTTGCTTCTTCATCATTCAGAGAGCCAAAGCGCTGACAAAAGGCACCCAATGCATGCATGAGAATCATAGAATGGTGTTCATCTTCAGAAATATCTTCAAATTTTGTGTGAGATTGCGGGAGTTCGAGGTTGGCAACTTCTAAAACGGTCGCATGTTCATCAAAAGACAGGCCTTTGGTTTTACCGTCTGAGAAGGCCAACTCTAAAAGCGAGCCATCCACTTTCTCAAAGAGAAACTCTCCAATTTCCTGCACCTCTTCTTTTTCATGATGCCGTAAAAGTTCAAGGACCTGCTTAAAGCCCACAAGTTCCCCCTTTTGTCTACGTTCCACAACTTCCTTTACTGCTTTTGAGATGGCCGTGATATGATTGCCGCTTAAGTGCCCTTTCCCTATCTCATAAAGCATTCCTCTTGCGGTAGCCAAAGCATCTTCTTTATCTAAGAAAATGATAGGGTCAAGCACACCCAGATTTTCCTTATTGTTTCTGTCCAGAGTGACAAAATTGATGGCTTGAATCATCTTCACCACGTCTGAGGGCGTTTTGGGGTCTCTTGCGATTTTTTCCCAATGCTTTCTTAAGGAACGCTTGGGATCGATATAGAGAATTTTCACCCGGTCCATCAAGGCATTCACAAAGATTAAGTTGGCAAGCACTGTCTTTCCTGAACCCGTTGCCCCTGTGATGATGGTCAACAAGTTTTTAGTGACCTTCCCTAAAATCCCCTCCTTATTAGCAAGCATAGGATTATAAAAGACAAAATTAAAAGAAGCACGTAAGGCTTCCTTCAGCGTATCCCATCTGTGATAATTGGTATCGACACGGCCAATAGGAAAACCAACTTCTGAACCACATTTTACGGTTGTGAAAGGCAAAAGTTGTGAAAAGCCTTTCGCATTGGTCACATGCGACCAGAAACGGGTCACAAGGCTCATTTTTTGCCCATACAACAAGCTTTGAAAGAGGTAAGGTTGGTCAAAGCGAGCACGAGACAGAGCTATCCCTAACTCATCACAGACATGCATGGCTGTTTTTACACGGACACGCAAATCTTCTTCGGTTTTAGCCATGACAATCAAAAATGCCCCATATTCAATAAGGGGTTCTCTACGTTCCACATCTTTTGCCATCTTGATTAGGGCATGTTTTCCTAAAACAATACGGTCATACAAGACATTGCCCGATAAGGCGGTTTCTTTCACAATAACTTTCAAACGTGCCAGCGCTGCCTTCATTTTACTTTTAAGTCCTGTCGCACCTCCCACTGTAGGAAACTGTGCCTTAATTTTAAAGCCGACAGGAAAGTTAAAGTTTTGGACGATTTCTCCCATATGATTATTGGTGAGGATGCCCCTATTTTTTCCCAGAGGAAGAATCGAAACAAAGCTTTCTCCTTGTTGGGCCACAAATCGAAGTCGTCCCATCACACTATTGTATAGCATAGTGTCTGTTACATTGATAGTATCCCTTGTTTCCATGACCTCATCCAGTCGGTGGGGGATATAAGGTAAAAATTGTAAGCGTTGATAGTAATACGTTTGTTCACTAGATAGAGGAACTGCTTTTAGTGCTTTGAGCTTTTGAGCCACCTCACTTTCTGCATACAACCACTCTTTATACCAGTCCGCATTTATTTTTTTCCTTAAACCAAAAGCACGTAAAAACTTATGGACACGTTTTCTCCCTGCTTCTTGGAGTAATTCTTTAAAGGTCATGGCATTTTCTTCTTTCACCAAGCGAACCGCAATCAGCCATACATATTTCGAGGGGATTTCTGCTTCTTTGACAAAAGTATGAACCCTCTCTCTCAAGTGGCGCGCCGCAACATCTTTGAACTCCTCATGGCAAGACTCTTTTAACTCCTCCATTTTTTCATCCAATAAAAAGTCTCTTGCAATAAGAGAACACTCAAAGTTTTTATTTGGAAATAGACGACGAACCGCACGTTCTGTTTTATGTTTGACCTCTTCTTTACTTTTATCATCAATCACGGAGGAAGCAAAATAAGGCACGGTATAAAAACCAAAAGCCTCCCCCTCTTTTGTTAGAGCAATATTTTCATGAGTACGCTCAATCGGATATTCAAGTTGCATCCCACCCTCTCTTTCTTTTATTTATAAATTTGTTTTTTCAAATACTATTTTTTCAACTGGCATTTTCCTGCGTTGTTCATTATGGATACAGCGCTGATCCAAGATAAAATCTTTAAAGAAACGCACCGCCCCCAAAATAAAATAATGTACTTTTTTCCCGTCATATTCTTTTTCCACATAGAGCTTGCCTACACGCCATGGGATAATCACACACATCCCCACAGGCAGAGCAGGCAACCAAGTCAAAAAAGGTAAGAAGGGCATAATAAGGGCCAAGACAAGGAGAAAGGTCAAGGCAAAGACAAATAAAAATGGAAAAGACACTGGCGTTTGAAAGGTCCAAAACACCTTGCCTTTAATTTCTACACGTTGTATCCAGTAAGGGGTTTCTAAGCCCACCGCATAATCCATATCCTCTTTTAACATCTATCCTCCTTTGACTGAAAAGCCCATGAATTTAAGAATGGCAGAGATAATGGTCCAACCGATAGAAAAAAGATCCACTCCCCGAAGCATGGCAATAGCTATGGAAATCACAAAGAAACCTGCGATAACCTTTATAATCTGTCCACCCTTCCAAGCCATAATCAGCCACAGACCACCAAAGATGATGACCAACTGAATGATTCCTTTCACAATTTGTTCTACTGTCATTTTGTATCCCCTCTACTGTTTTTATTTTTTAGGTTTTTGTTTTTGCGCTGTTTTAGGCGCT
>NZ_WIVG01000076.1 GCF_016758115.1 Lactococcus garvieae | reverse complement strand
AGAGTTGAGTATTCAACGCTTTTTGACCCATACCATAAGCACGCTTGCCTACTGTTTCAAGTTGTTTATTAATATTGTAGTAGTTCTTAAGAACGCCATTGATGGCTTCATAATCTGAACCCGTCATGACATCTTTATTGGCTTTAAGATATGCATTTAAACTACCTGCGGCAGTCCATGCTTCTTCATATTTTTTTGTGGTCATTAACTCTCCGAGTTTTTGAACTTTACTCTGTGCTTCTTTTTTATTGTATGCCATAATATTTACCTCATCATTTTCTTTTATTTTTTAGCCCTCCCAATCTTTATAAAGCAGTTCATCATAACGTTTTAGATAGAGCCTAATAAAATGTAGCCGCCTTTCGACACTGTATTTTTTTGCTTTTTCAATATATTGTCTGGCTTTCTCACTATCAGGCGCATAATGCCGTGAACACAGACAGTCTATTTTTAAACGTAACTCTTGGCACTCCGGAAGATCAATGCGGCTTGCAATATGTTGTCTTAAGCGCTCAGAGTATTCTCTACGCTTTCGATTCTCTTCTTGCCTACTCATTTCTACCTCCCCTCATCCCTAATGCTTCAAGAAGTTGACGCCCTTTAGAAGTAGAGTTTGCTTGATACTGGAACTCTTTATTCTTGAAATACCTTGTTTCTTCCTCAATCCGTAACTCTTCCTCTTCTGAAAAATCATAACTTCTTATAGAGTCCATTAAAAAATGTATCCCTGTGTTCTTGTTTACCGCATATTCAATACTTAATTCTCTTAAAAGTTGACGTGTAATCCAACGTCTACGTTTTTCTGGTGATATTTCTTTAGGCTCAGTAATAAACTTATAGCGTTTAGAACTTCCTAAAACATCAAGCCACTCGCGATCTAAATCGCCTTCATCATCATAAAAGGTAAGGTAAGTTGAAATAATACACACCGCCAATTCAAATAAATTTGACGACTTAAAAGCATAGTCATAAATGACTTGTTTTGCCTTGTCATGACTCAACCGCACCTCATAACGATTTTTAAAACCGTAAATTTGTTGGACATCTTCTAAAAGTAATTCTTTTTTCAAGGCCTGTTCTTTATCTTTTTCGTAAAATTCCATGGATATCGTCCCACCTCTTTTACCAAATGCTAAAGATAAGCCTTTAGACTGAAAAAGACCATTGACAGAAGAAAAAGCCTCATGAGGTTCAAAGTGTCGAAATAAAGTTTTGACTTGATTATTTCTCACCTTGCCCCATAATTTGAACAAATCATAATTGTATTCAGGGTTATATCGCTCATCTAAAGCAATATCAAACTGAGTAAAATTAAGATAATCTTCTACAGCTTCCTCATCTATTTCGCCATCAATTTGTGTCGCCTCTACTGCATAAGAACGACAATCTCTTAGAAATTCTCGCCAAGTACGATCTTGCTCTTTTAAGAAAGTTTCAAACAAACGGCAGCCACTCCCTGTCATTTCAATCAAAACACCCATATCAATATTTTCTTCATGTTTCGTATCTTCAATCTGATAATATACTTTGATATTGCCATGCTCGATACGACAAGGATAGCCATGCCCTCCTCCTCGTCCTGTATTGAACTTATCCAATGGGATTTTAAGGAGTTTTTTTACAACATGTTCATATCGAAAAGTTTTCAAGCGAATTTTTAAATAGTCAATCAAAACGGTCACATCAGCTTTTGGCTTTATGTTCAAGTACTCTACAAGTTTTGTTTCATTTTCTAAACTCAACTTTCTTTCGCCTTTTTCAATCATTGAAATATAATTTCTTGATACTCCAATAATCTTTGAAACATCTTTTTGAGACAAACCAAATGACTTTCTGACTTTTAACACATCCACATTTTTACCAACTTTCAATATTTTTAAGGAGTAACCCTTTGAAATGCCTCTACGGCTAGGGTAGAGTACCTTGTTACCTACTTGTACCCCGTGTTACCAAACGGGGTACCGTAAACATTTGCTTAGCCCAGACTGCGTCTGGACTAAGACTCTTTCTAATGGCTCTTTCTCTCGCACTCAGACGCTACTTCACGACAAAAAAAGACCGTAAAGCTGTACGGTTCTCCGCTTCGCACTCACTGCGGGGTTTCCACCCCTCGTTCGCCACGTCAGCGTTTCACCTACACTTTATCGGCTTTCTTTGTCTATAGCTTACCTTCGCCACTTCGAGAGAAGCCAAAGACGAGCCATTTTAATACTGGCTCACAATATTACTGACAATGTCCTCTAGGGTCTCAGAACTCCTTGCCTTAGCTTTAAGAATTTCTTCAAATAATCCCTTGTCTTTCAAGGAATAATCTTTTGAGGCAAACTCATAACTATTTTCTATCAGTTTACTTTTTATTTTTTTAATCATTCTCATATCAGAATGAAGCGCATTTGCCAACTCTTCAAGCGTGAATTTTTCCTTGATGACAATGCCAGGTGACGTTTCCTTTTCAATGCGTGGTAAGCTTTTAAAATCCATATAAAAACTATAAGTTTTTGGGTCAGGCAATAAAGGCGCATAAAATTCTCTTGCACTTCCTCCAAAAATACCGTAATAGCCTCGCCCAAAAATCTTTTCTCCTGTTTCCTCGTCTTTTTCAATATATTTGAAATGCTTATTTTTATTTTCTTCCCCAAAAAGAACATCATAAGAATATTCGGCTAAGCGGCCCGTAGAAATTCGAGTCATGACATTATCTTTTATTGTTGTAGGCAAGTCATCTGCTTTCACATTTTGTGTTGCAATAATAACATAAACCCCTGCTTGACGTCCTTTGAGCACAATTTGTTTTAAAGCACTCATAACCTTTAAAGCATCAACACGACTTTCATAAGGAAGGTCTTGTAAAGAAGAAACAAATGAAGGAAATTCATCAATCATAATAAAAAGAGGTTTCAAACTGTACTTATAAAAAGCACCCAGTTCTTCCTCTCCCTTTTCTTCTGACACTTCACGCATTATGGCGTAGCGTTGGTCCATTTCTTCTTTTAAGTCAATAAGACGTTGTCCCATCTCTTCTGTTTCATAGGTGACACGTCCCCGAAGAACCTCTAAATTTGACAATGGAACAAAATCTGCTTGCTTAGGATCAAGAATTTCAACAACACCTATCCTCAATAAACCTACAAGCAAAGAACGTAAAAGAACAGTTTTACCGCCTCCCGTTCCCCCTGCGATAAGTAAATGAGGATTATGCACAAAATCCCAAAAAACATCTTCTCCTAGTTTTACACCTTGTTCAACTGTAGCTACAACCTCATTTCCTAAAATACGACCACGTGCAGAATCTATCGCATAGGAATAAACCACATATCCTTTTTCATATGTGGTACCCATTAAATCCCCTGAAAACATTGTTTCAAGAACACCTCCTAATTTTAGGAATTGTTCTTGAAATTTGATGCCTTCAAGTTGAAATTTTACATGTAACACATATTTTTCCTGCTTGAGATAAACTTTTGGAAAATAGATTTTAGGTTTTCCTTGCCTATTATTACCCTTTCTTTCTTTCGTAAAATAGAAATTATTTTGGTACATAAAGCGCCATAAAAGAAAATGCCTATATTTACGTATAAAGAAAAAACTCTTCACCAATAACTTACGATATCCCCAATAAGAGAAAATAAAACCAGCGAGGATAAGCGCAGCAGAGCCTCCTCCAACAAGGGCAATCTTAGCTTTTCCGTAAAGCAGATAGAGAGCAACGCTAGCCCCCCCTGTCAAGAAAAATACAGGAACAGATACAAGAGCATATAATCTTAAAGGAATACGACGGTCACGCTTTTTTAAACGGTGACCTTTTGGAAACAATTTGTTCATGTTTCCCTCCTAACCTTTATTTGTTTTTGGACTTAGACTGTTCTTCCTGTGTGTTGGCACGTGGAGATTCAGTATGAGTATTTACATTAGAACTTGAGCCTGTCACAACTTTAACACCTGACGCCTTCAAAGGGAAAGTAATTTTAGGAAGACGTTGTACACGTCCATTACGTCCAACCACTTCTTGATTGGATTTATATACAGAAGCTGTCACAGGCTCAACCAGCTCGATCTCACTGCGGAAAGGAATACTTGCTTCATCAAAATCAAGTGGGACTTTAATATCAATTTGCTTTGGATAATTTGGAGAAGCAATCATGATATATTTACTGTCAATCTCTCCTGTTGGAACTTCTTTTAGTGTTCCCGCTACATTTTGTTTTTCAAATTTTTCACCTGTTTCTTCATCAATAAAAACCATTTCAGGAACATTTTCAACACCAAGATAAGTCATTGTTCCAAAAAGTTTTTTAGGGTTTTGCGTAAATGTACGATTGAATTGATTGAGTCCATATTTTGCCATTATTATTTTCCTCCTTTAATTTTGACTTCATTTAAGCGTAAAGCCATTTGGTTTTTGGTCACACCATTTTCTGCATAATTAAAGTCGATAAGTGTTGGTTCATGTCCTTCAACTTCAATTTCTACAAGTCCACCAAGCACAGCTTTTCGTAACTCTTCCTTTTTAGGCACTTTACCAAAGCAGACGATATGAAAGTTTTTCTCCCCATCTCCTGCGGCTGAGAAAACTGTATGTTCAGGCATTTCTGCAGTACGTGCTACAGTTTCATATTCAGGCATAACATAAACTTTGCCATCTTTTGTGAGTTCTGTTAAATTCACTACTGGAATTTCTTCTAATTGCATATTATTCTCCTTATGCTCTTTATTTTTTTAATGTTTAACGTCATTTCTGACCATGTGATGAACAGGAGTCGAACCTGTATCTCTCATAAAAGCGAAGCTCTTACAAGTGTTTTACCCTAGGTCAAAAGGAGGAAAAACCTTTAAACTATAATCACAAAAAAATAAGGAATTAATCCTTATCACCCCAAATTATCATTACATCCTTACCTATATTCACATCCAGATTATCTCTCAACTTATCTTTAAAATCATCAGACTGTTCAAATTCAAAAACACCGTCCCTTTCACCTTCTTCCAATTCCTTAGTCTGTGATATTCGAATTATTATATCTCCATCATTCAAATTATTTGAAATGTGTATATTTAAATAGCTCATATTATATACTCCTTTTCTTTATTTATGCGATCAACAGGAATCGAACCCATATCTCTTGTATCCCCTCTATACAAGCGCCTTTCCCTTAGACCATGACCGCAAAAAACCTGTATGTGAGNGGATTGGGAATTTTTAGGATATTATATTAAAAGAGAAGTTTATAGCAGGTGAAAAATAGACGTTTATCGCCAATATGTTTAACGTCATTTCTGACGAGGTTGCCGGCAAGACTCGAACTTGCATTGAAAGATTGAAAAGCTTTCGTAATACCCTTTATACTACAGCAACAAGAAAAAAGAGAGCAAATTCTCTCTTTTTATAAAAATTATTAATTATAATGTTTCCAAACTAAAATGGAAGAAAAGAGAACAAAGATTTACGCTTAAGAATATTTAGCACTTTTTGAAAAATCTATTAAGAAATCGTTTGAATAGTATTACCGAACTTCATTTTAGTGCTTTGACAT
>NZ_WIVG01000075.1 GCF_016758115.1 Lactococcus garvieae | reverse complement strand
GATATAGCAACAAGTTTTTTGATTTTCATAGCAATTCTTCCTTTCAAAGTTAAATCTTTTTTAACCAAACCGTACTTGTTAATCTCCTTCTTTTGTTTTCTATTTTCTTTTATCAGTCTAACATAAGAAGACCCTTGTATTTTTTCACTCATATTGAGTTTTTATGAAAAAAACAAAATACTTTAAGCTTAAAAAATACTCCTGCTATATTCAGATGGAAATTAAAAAAAGACCGAAACAGTTCAGTCTTTTTACGTTTTATTTCACTCCGCAATCACTTCAACCTTATAACCATCTGGGTCAATAATGAAGTAATAACGCGTGTCTGAGTTAGGAAGCCCCTTAAGCTCTGTAACTTCAAAGCCCGCTTGTTTTTGCTGTGTGTGCAGTTCTTCCAAGTTATCTACAGAAATAGCGATATGACCATAACCATTTCCCAAATCATAGGCTTCGTGATTATAGTTATAAGTTAGCTCTAACTCATAATCATCACCCGGCAAAGTCAGATAAACTAAAGTAAATTCATACTCCAAAAAGTCGCGGCGACGTTTTTCTTCAAAACCAAAAGCTTCTTGATAAAACTTGATTGAAGCTTCCAAGTCTTTTACGCGGTAACAAGTGTGTGCCATTTTCATTGTTTTTTCCTCCATTTTTAGGCTTCTAAATACATTGCCCAGATATCATCAAAAAGTCCCAGGTTAAAGTAAAAAGGGGCATAAGTTTCCAGATAGGTGGAAATTTCATCAAAGTCCTTTGATTGTTTGGGAAATTGTGTATCCGCAAAAGCCAGATTAGCCAAGCGTGTCACGTCATCCACCTCAACTGGTGCGCGATGGCGCATCAAATAAGTATAAAAGGGCTGTCTCATTTCCAGTTTTCCTCCAAAAACTCATGACGTAAACGGCTAGATAAAGCATAACGCTCCGGATTTTTCTTATAAAAGCCTTGATGATAATCTTCTGCTGGCCAGAACTTTTGTGCAGGTTCTATCGTTGTGACAATCGGGCGATCAAAACGTCCTGAGTTTTGAAGGGCTTCTTTTGACTTCTCCGCAGCTTTCCTTTGAGTTTCACTGGTATAAAAAATCACAGGACGGTAGTTATCCCCACGGTCCTCAAATTGCCCAAACATATCTGTCGGATCCGTTTGTTCCCAGTAAAGTTCTACCAAATCTTCATAAGAAATTTTTTCCTTGTCAAAGATAATTTCCACTGCCTCAGTATGTCCTGTCTGATGGTTACAAACTTGCTCATAAGTTGGATTATCCACATGACCTCCTGTATAGCCACTTGTCACAGCAAGAATCCCCTCCTGTTCCTCAAAGGGCTGTACCATGCACCAAAAACAGCCGCCGGCAAATATTGCTCTTTCTTTGCTCATCCTCTTCCCCCGTTCTTCTTCGCTGAAGATATTATAACAAAAGTCCTTCTATCATGCACTTATTTTTTTCTTTTAGAAAGAATAGTATTCCTCTTAAAATATAAAAAGTTGGATTTTTCTCCAACTTTTTTTATATTTTAAGAAAGAAGCTCTGTTCCTTCAGGACTTTGTTTGATTTTTTTATTCTTCATCAAACCACCAAGCGCTTTCTTAAATTGTCCCTTAGAGATACCAAAAGTCGCTTTGATATCCTCTGGCGCTGACTTATCGTTAAAGGGCATTTTGCCTCCCATACTTTCAAGATAAGCGAGAATCATCTGTGCATCTGCATCCAACATTTCATGGGCACGTGGTTTTGCACTAAGGTTTAAGCTACGGTCTTGCTCACGGAAACCTATCACACGCACTTGAAGTTCTTGCCCAATACGAAGTGTCCCAAAGGTTTCAGTAGGGTGGATAAAACCAAGCATGTCATTGTCTGGGAGATAAACAAAGGACCCTGTTTCCTTATTACGATACACAATCCCTCGTAAGTCTTGATTTTGCATATTGTTGTAGGCAGGGTCTGACATTTCCCAAAAATCTTGATGCCAAGCTAACTTGCCCCAAAGGCGATTTTTAGCGTCAACGACGATTTTGACAAAGAGCTTATCCCCTTTTTTAGGCCATTGCTCTTTATCTTCAGGTAAGGGAAGGTCATCGAGCGAAACTACGATATCTTTTCCAGCTAAACCGATATCGACAAAGGCGCCCAAGTCGCGACGGACATCTGTCACTGTACCCCAACCGAATTTTTCGCGCGTGGCAGCTGGTTCTTGTGTGGTTAAGCACATCTTGTCAGATTTATCCATATAGGCAAAACCAGTGACGATATCCCCTATCTGATGTTCTCCTTCTGATTTTGCCAGACGGAGAATGTTATCATCTTTCTGTAAAAAATAAAATTGATCATTTTCTGCTGTAATAATCGCTGAAAATGTAGTTGCTAATAAATTATTCATTCTTTTTCCCTAAAAACGGCCCCACAGAGCCGTTTATTTTTGATTGTTTTTGTATGCGTACATCAATCATTCTATGTTCATGCTATACAAGATTAAACATCCAAAAGTTCTTTTTCTTTCTCTGCAGCCATTTTGTCTGCTTCTTTAACAGCATTATCTGTTACTGCTTGGATGTCTTTTTCAAGTACTTTCAAGTCGTCCTCTGTAATTTCTTTTGCTTTTTCCTGCTTTTTCGCAGTATCGATAGCATCACGGCGGATGTTACGAATCGCAACTTTTGCACCTTCGATGTATTTGCCCATCTCTTTAACCAGTTCTTTACGACGTTCTTCGGTCAACATCGGAATAACCAAGCGGATAACAGAACCATCATTAGCTGGTGTGATACCAATGTCACTGGCATTCAATGCTTGCTCAATATCTTTCAAGATTGTTTTGTCAAAAGGCGTAATCATCAAAACACGTGCTTCCGGGATTGTGATTGAAGCCAGCTGATTCAGCGGTGTAGGTGCACCATAATATTCTACAGAGATGCGGTCAAGCAAGCTGGCATTGGCACGCCCTGCTCGGATGTATCCCAGCTCACGTTGCAAGCTGTTCAATGAGTTATTCATACGTTCTTTTGCATTATCAATAATTTCGTTTGCCATGATTTTTCCTTTTTATTTTATTATTATATTTATTCTACTGTAGTTCCAATGTCTTCACCCTGCACAACACGTTTGATATTTCCAGACTCGTTCATATTGAAGACAACGAGCGGAATGTGGTTATCCATTGACATTGTAGAGGCAGTAGAGTCCATAACATGAAGACCTTTTGTGATAACGTCCATGTGTGTCAAATTATCAAATTTAACTGCTGTTTCATCAAGTTTTGGATCGGCATTGTAGACACCATCTACACCATTTTTAGCCATTAAAATAACGTCTGCGTTAATTTCTGCTGCACGAAGTGCTGAGGTTGTATCTGTGGAGAAGTAAGGGGAGCCTGTTCCTCCTGCAAAGATAACAACGCGTCCCTTTTCAAGGTGACGCTCTGCACGACGACGAATATAAGGTTCTGCCACAGCCTTCATCTCGATAGCCGTTTGAACACGTGTTGGCACGCCAAGTGCTTCAAGTGTATCTTGAAGAGCCAAACCATTCATAATCGTAGCCAGCATCCCCATATAGTCTGCTTGCGCGCGCTCCATACCGATTTTTTCCCCAGTTACACCACGCCAGATATTACCACCGCCACAAACAATGGCAATTTCTGCCCCCAGATCATACACTTCCTTGAGCTCCTCAGCAACTTTTTTAACTGTTTCAGGATCAATTCCAAATCCCTTGTCACCCGCCAAAGCTTCTCCCGAAAGTTTCAACAGCACGCGTTTATATTTAATATCAGCCATAGTTACCTATCTCTTCTCTATTCTTTTTTATCCCTACTATTCTACCATAAATTCAATCTGAAAAAAAGACCGTGAGGTCTTTCTAAAAGATTATTTATTTTTTGCGGCTTCGACATCACGTGCAATAACCAATTCTTCGTCTGTCGGAATAACCAAAACTTTAACGCGTGACTCTGGAGTAGAAATGATGCCATTCGCACCACGGACGTTCTTTTCTGGGTCAATTTCCATACCAAACCACGACAAACCAGCGACGATATCACGACGGGCATCTGTATCATTTTCACCGATGCCAGCTGTAAAGATAAGCGCATCTGCACCATTGAGCACACCAAAATATTGTGCAATAAACTTCTTCAAGCGGTCAATAAACATTTCGTAAGCCAGCAAGGCTTTTTCATTGCCGGAGTTCCGCGCTTCTTCTAGGTCACGCATGTCGCTTGAAAACTCAGATACGCCAAGTAAGCCGGATTTTTTATTGAGAACATCAATGACATCTTGTGCTGAACGGAGACTAGGGTCACTTTCAAGCATATAAGAAATCACTGAAGGGTCCATTTCTCCTGAGCGTGTACCCATCATGACACCCGCTAGCGGTGTGAAGCCCATTGAAGTATCTACTGACTTCCCACCTTCGATAGCTGTAATCGAAGCACCATTACCAATGTGCGCTGTGATAAGTTTTAAATCTTCGAGTGGTTTTCCTAAAACTTTTGCTGCTTCGCGTGATACATACATGTGTGATGTACCATGTGCTCCATATTTTCGAATAGCATAATCTGTATAGTATTTTGTCGGAATAGGATAACGGTATGCTTTTTCTGGTAATGTTGTGTGAAAAGCCGTATCAAATACCGCCACAGCAAGCGCATCTGGCAGCAGACGTTGGAAAGCTTCTATTCCGAGAACATTTGCAGGGTTATGCAAAGGTGCCAAGGTCGAAAGGTTTTTTATTTCTTCCAAAACCTCGGGTGTAATAACAGTTGACGCCTTAAAAAACTCCCCCCCTGCTACGACACGATGACCAATAGCTGTGATTTCACGGAAGCTACCGATAAGCTTAAAATATATCAACTCGTCCATCAAGAGCAAGACTGCTTGACGGTGATCCACAATGTCCTGCTCTCTTTTATGCACTTGATCATCAAACTTGGTTGTTGAAATAGAATCCTTCAAACCAATACGTTCAAAGATACCCTTAGCAATAACCTTTTCCTCAGGCATCTCATAAAGTTGCCATTTTAGAGAGGACGATCCAGCGTTAACAGCGAGTGTTTTTTCCATATTTTAAAAATCCCTTTCAACATGTAAGTGTTTTCTTTTGCTCTTACTAGTATAACATAAGTTTAGGCAATATCTCTATTGATATCTTAAAAAAGTTAAAAAGCACTTGTATCAGCGTGCAGGATGCTGCCTTGAACATACTTTCTGTTTTATAAACTTGTTCTTTAGTTGGAAGAGTTGATGATGAGGGCGGGGCGGGCGCCGCCATTATCTGGGCTAACTATCATATTGCCATTACCGTTTCCTAATTCACCATTTTCTTCCGCATCACGGAAAGCTCCTACGTGCCATGCCTGTGTTGAAGATCTAGGGGTGCGTAACCACCACCATGCCGGTCCAGGATGGGTATTATTCTGAAAAGCGGCAAGACGCCCTAAACGATTAGGAAAAGCACGTCCTGGGCCTGATAAACGTGTAACATCTGCTAAAGATAGTGCAAAAGCACGTGGAGTACCATCTGTATCCACTTGAGTTAAATCTTCCGCAACCGTTGGGAAATCACTTAAGTTTATTGGTAACCATTGACCGGGGCCCTCAAACACAATATCTTCAGAAGCTACAGTCCCGTCACAAAAGTATCTGCCACCGGTCTTACCATCGCTTGAACTGTTGGTTCAAGGCTATCATACCATTCATTCATACGGATATCCTGATTATTCCAAGAAACACTTGTAATAGCAGCATTCCGGATAATCATGTGGTTTCCGTTATCCATATCTTCAAGGTAGCGGTATCGTTCCCCGGCCATGGTAAAGATACGCCCCGGACGCATGGTCGAAAAGTCAAAAGCATCCGATGCACTGTCTTCGTTAGGCAATGGGTCGGGCCGTCATCATACATCACCCCGTTCTGGATACCACGGAGGAATTCTTCCAACTCCGGNTATCTTGTCTTCGTTAGGCAAGTTGCTCCACTGGTTCATGGTCATTGGCGCACGGTCTTGTTGTAAGTTCTGGGCAGTTTGGTTGGTCACTTCTTCTCCCGGCCAGATTGGACCACTGTTGTCAAAGTTTTCGTTTGCTGACCAGTAAGCATCAATTCCATCTCCCGGATGTGTCGCGCCGTCTGTGACCGCATCTGTAGCACCGTTCCCTTCGATCCAGTCCCGCGCATGACCTGCCACTGCTGTTCTTAAGTCCAGGTTGTCATGGTTGAAGGTAGGCATATACCATGGGGCATCTTGACCTGAACGTTCCCAACCGAAGATGAGTGTGGC
>NZ_WIVG01000074.1 GCF_016758115.1 Lactococcus garvieae | reverse complement strand
CAGTAGATTTTAATCTACCACCACAGATTATACAGAACCTAGATTTATTGGATGTTAGCCACACATAACAAAAACGCTCGTACGGGAATACGGGCGTTTTTGCGTGTCAAATTTCGTTGGATTCACTATAACACATTTAGAGTATTTGTCCAAAAGTTAAATCTCAACTCGCCCACTAAGCAGTTTTTAGAGTCGAGTTATGTCGTTGTGGCCTTTATATATAAAGGCTATTCTTAATTTTATTCAAAGACAAATTGGTTATGATAAAGCTCAGAATAAAAGCCTCCGAAATTTACAAGTTCATTGTGGTTTCCTTCTTCGATGACCTCACCATCCTTAAGAACAACAATCTTATCTGCATTAAGAATTGTTTTCAAACGGTGTGCGATAACAAAAGAGGTACGCCCAGCGATGGCTGCTTCCATCGCCCACTGAATTTGCTCTTCCGTTACTGTATCAACATTAGATGTCGCCTCATCCAGAATCAGCAATTCCGGATTTGTCAAAATAGTTCGCGCGATTGAAATTTGTTGTTTTTGCCCCACAGAGAAGACGTTATCCTCATCGTCTACCATCGTGTCATAGCCATCTGGTAAGCTCTCAATAAACTCATGAATATGTGTTGTTTTAGCTACTGTGATGACCTCATCCATCGTAGCATCCTTCTTCCCAAACTTGATATTATCCGCAATTGTGCCAGAGAAAAGGACAGACTCTTGCAAAACAATACCAACCTTAGAGCGTAGAGAATCTAAGTCAAATTCTCGGATATCTGTTCCATCAAACTTGATTCCGCCCTTGTCCACATCATAGAAACGGTTCATAAGATTCATAACAGTGGTTTTACCTGACCCTGTTGGACCAACCAAGGCAACCATTTGGCCTTTTTCGACATTGATATTCACGTTTTTAAGGACTGGTTTTTCTGGAAGATAACTGAAGTCAATATTTTCAATGTGAACCCCTTCAGAAATGCCTTCAAATACTTTTCCATTTTCAGGACGTACTTCTTCTTTTTCATCGAACATCACATTCAGACGTGTTGCACCAGTTACCGCAAGTTGCAATTGACCGAAAGAAGACGAAATTTGCATGATTGGGTTGTAATACTGTTGTGCATATTGGATAAATGTAGCAAGTAAACCAAAAGCTGCTGCAGTTGACAATGAAGCATCGTTAAGCAGGATATTCGCTCCTGCAAAGATAACCAAGGCCAAAGTCAAGAGCGAGAAGCCATTCATCAGTGGAAAAATCATCCCTGACCAAGCTTGCGCTGCAAAGGTTGTCTTACGCACTTTATCATTACGGACTTCAAAACCTGCAATCGCATCTGCTTGAAGTCCTTCAACGATAATCGCTTTTTGCCCAGAAATTTTTTCATCCATATAAGCATTGAGTTCACCGACTTCTTTTTGCTGCTTGTCTGTGTACTTTTTAGCTTGGACAATGATAATCACTGCACAGAGGATAGCGACAGGTGTCGTCGAGATTGTAACCAAAGCCATCTTGACATTTTGATCAAAAATCATATACAAAATCCCGATGAAAAGAGCAAAGTTGGTCGTTACATTGACCGCTGCTTGGTTCAGTGTATTTTGAATATTATCCAAGTCAGAAGTAAAGCGGGCGAGAATGTCACCATCCGCATGACGGTCAAAATAAGAAATCGTAAGACGCTCCAACTTACCAAAGAGACCTTTACGCATACGGTTTGTAGAGTGTGCAACGATACGTGTAAAGAGCAAACTATAGATGAGCTGAGCCACACCTGTCATCAAGTAAAAGGCAAGAAGCATCCACATCGAACGCATAAAATCAGCCTTACTTGGTGCCTGTGAAGTAGCCACCTTCATCAAGTCAGAAATCGATTGCCCATTAAGGCTGGCACGAATGGCTTCTGGTACATTAGCATCTGTCAATTGATGCCAGTCTGTGGGAATTTTAGCCAGAGCTTGCAAGCTGTCAATAGTCGTACCAGATGGCAGGTTTGACGTTACCGCTGCAGGAACATTAGCAGATGTTAGGCTATGCCAATCAACCACATGACCTGCGGCCTGAGACATTTGACTAGCGATTTGCTGCAGTGCATCTTGTGCCTGACTCGAGCTAGCCGCTATTTGTTGCAAACCCTTGACCGCTTCATCAGCATGTTGATGACTAAAATAATCTCCTACGTAGGTAGAAAGGTGTGTAATAGAATCCCCAAGAAGTACGGGTGCTTTAACTTGCAGATAAGTAGCCGCAATGATAAATATCGCAATCACGAGGAACTGTAATTTGTATTTTTTGAAGTAGAGATAGAAGAACTTCAATGCACGAGATGTATCATTCATAATCTTTTTTCATTTTCTTGTTTTCAAATAAATGGTTTGAAGAACAATGAAAACTTAGTCCTCCTTTGCTTTCTGTGTATCATAGATTTCACGGTAAACCGCAGAGTTCTTAACTAGTTCTGTGTGTGTGCCCTGCGCAACAAGTTTACCTTCATCAAGGACAAGAATATTGTCCGCATGAACGACAGATGAAATCTTTTGAGCGATAATAATTGTTGTCGTATCTTTCAAGTCTTTACTTAGAGCTTCCTGAACTAACTTTTCTGACTTGGCATCAAGCGCTGATGTTGAGTCATCCAAGATGAGAACTTTAGGATCTTTGATGATACCACGTGTGATCGACATACGTTGTTTTTGACCACCAGAGAAGTTATTTCCACGTTCTTCAACCTGTGATTCATAGTGTTCGGGAAGCTTCTCGATAAATTCTGCTGCTTGGGCAATCTCTGCTGCACGGCTCATCTGTTCTGGTGTCGCATCTGCTTTACCTTGTTTCAGATTTCCTGAAATTGTCCCCGAGAAGAGGATCGCTTTTTGCAAGACAATCGAAATCGTGTTTTTCAGGGTTGTCTTGGAAACATGCCGCAGGTCTTTGCCGCCGACACTTACTGTACCTTCTGTCGGATCAAAAAGACGAGGAATAAGCTGAGCCAAGGTTGATTTACCAGAACCTGTAGCTCCGACAATACCCACCATTTGACCTGGTTTTATTTCAAAACTTATGTCTTTAAGTGTTGGCTGCTCATCATTAGGGTAAGAGAAAGAAACATGATCAAACTTGACTGATCCTTCAAGCTCTTCATCCGGAACATCTTCGAAGACCATCGCAGGTTCGGTTTCAAGCACTTCTTTGATACGCCCAATCGAAACAAAACCACGCGATGCAAACATGGACATCATTCCTCCCATGATGATAGCCATCATGATTTGCATCATGTACTGGATGAAGGACATGATACCACCAAGTGTGCTGGCAGCTGTATTTAAATCACGGGTAACATAGGTAGAAACCAACAGAATCGCTCCAAATACAGCCAGTTGAGAGATGATAGTGAAGGCTGGAATCATGGCAGCAAAAGTGTAGCCTACAGCCATATTGTGATCCAGAAGTTCGTCAGAGGTTTCATCAAATTTTTGAATCTGGTCTTTTTCCTGAACAAAGGACTTAACAACACGTGCGCCACGTAGGTTTTCTTTGGCAATCCCGTTAATGCGGTCCATCAATTTTTGAAAGACCATAAAGTGAGGCCCCATTGACTTCATGGATAGCATGGTTACTATTACGATGAGTACAACCATGACAACGATAATCCACCAAAGTTCTGGCATGGTGATAATGGACAAGACAAAAGCTCCGACAAAGAGCAAGGGCACCCGGATTAAAACTTGGAAAGTCATCATCAAAAGTGTCTGCACTTGGTTGATGTCGTTCGTCATACGTACAACCAGATTTCCGGCATTAAACTTCTCAATATTTTCATAGGAGAAAGTTTGAATCTTACGGAAAGTTTCTTCACGGATATCTGCGGATACTGACTGTGCAATCTTTGCTGCAGTAACTGTATTAAGGATAGAACCAATCAATCCTACTACAGCAATGAGTAAAAGAGACACGCCGTAATGATTAATTTTATCAACCTTATCTGATATTGAGATAGACTCTGCCATAACGCTTAGAATGTTCTTCATATATTGCGGTTGCCAAAGCGCAGCACCAACTTGAAGAAGCATGGTAGCGAGGGCAGCGAAGACAAGAAATTTGTACTTGCCAATGGCTTTCATTACCATAAATAAAAAAGTTTCCTTTCATTTTCTTGTCAAAAATGACAAAAATAAATACGTTAGCTGAAAAATTATAACATTTAAACATTTATTTTTCAATAAAAATAACTAACACTGTTAATCTTTTGTTTAGTTTATAACTTATATAAACTAACAATTATATTCTAACCTTTTTCAAGAAGAGTGTCAATGATTTGTGATGCCCTAGTTAATGAACAGTCCCCTTCCTTTAATCTTCTCATTCTAATAAAGGAAGACGGTAAACCTTAGCTTATTTTTACTCCACTCTCTTATGGAGGTATTGGTGAAAAGCGGGCGAGCTGCTTTTCTGTTATAATTATGTTATGAACAACGGTAAAATTTCACGCTCTCACAGCCTTAAGCTTGCCGAACGTGGCGTGTGGGTCAGTATAGGCGCTTATATATTTCTCTCCCTCTTACAACTTGGAGTCGCACAAATCACTCACTCTGCTTCCCTTTTGGCCAATGGTTTTAATAATGTCACTGATATTCTAGGTAACATCGCCATCGTTATCGGTCTACGCATTGCGCGCATTCCTTCTGATAATGATCATGCTTATGGACATTGGAAAGTCGAGTCTATTTCCAGTCTTATCTCCAGCTTTATCATGTTCCTTATCGGTTTTGAAGTTCTTCGTCAAACCATCGTCAATTTTATAGAAGGAAGTTCAGCAGAAATCAATCCAGTTGGTGCTATAATCGCACTATTTTCTGCTCTGGTTATGATTTCCGTTTATTTCTACTCTAATCGTTTAGCTAAGAAAACACAATCAAAAGCACTTGAAGCATCTAGCAAAGACAATCTTAGTGATGCACTGACTTCTTTGGGTACAACTGTTGCTATCATTGCAGCTGCCATGCATTGGATTTGGTTAGACCGCATCATGGCTTTAATCATTTGTGGCTTCATTCTCAAAACCGCTTATGATATTTTCCGAGACAGTGTCTTTTCGCTCTCTGATGGTTTTGATGATAATCTTTTAGAAGACTATAAGGAAGCTATCGAACTGATCGATAAGGTCAAATCTGTTAAAATGATTCGCGGTCGCACCTATGGCAGCAATATCTTTCTGGATGTTGTCGTTGAGATGTCACGTGACCTTTCTGTCTATGAAAGTCATGCTGCTACTGAAAAAATAGAGCGTATGCTCATGGCTGGTTTTGATGTTTATGATGTTGATGTCCATGTAGAACCCGCCGCTTTACCAGAGGAAGAGCACTTTGCTTCACGTGCTTTGGAACTTCTCCCAAAGGAAGAAATGCTCCTCAATGGTCAAAACCTCAATCAGCTGCTAGCCCCACAATTTCAAGCTATCACCTCAAGCGGTGAAATTATCCAAGCAGAAAGCTTCATCGCTAACGCAACACCAAAAGAAAACTTAGCGATTAAAAACTATCAGGCAGAGCAAGTCAGCAAGAAAACTTTCATCCTCACTTACCATTATCTGGACAACCAAAAGAGCTATACGGTATCAAGTGTCTGGCGAAGAAATGAGTACTGGCGTTGTATCTACCGTCAGCTCACAGAAAAAGCTGAGGAAACTTCTGCCCTTTGAAGAGATTAAAGCGAGTTCTTAGTAGTCTCGGTAACAGGCTGAAATACTATGTAAAAAGTATAATTCCTTAAGGAATTGTATTTTTTGTAGATAGAGGTTGTTGATGCTTTGTTATTGATGGATGATGAGGGCGGGGCGGACGCCTCTACCAGAGAAAGCTTCTCCTGTGGTACTTATCGAACCATGAAAACCACCCGAAGAACTTGTCTCCCAAGCCCTATTTTCAACAGTAGATGGGGTACGTAGCCACCAATGTATACCAGCACCACGTTCTGCATTGTTCGGAAACCCACGACCTGGACCGGAAAATCGGATAACATCCGCTAAGGAAAGGGCAAAAGCACGCCTAGCTCCTCCAGGAACAACAGCAGTAAAATCTATTGCCGCCGCCCCAGTTAAATTGGTAGGATTACGCATACTCCCTAACCACTCGAAAGCAGACGAATCAAACGCAACATTTCCAGTTATAAAGTTATTAGCAACAGGTTGAACAATGTCCTGCAAATCTTGAGGTGTCTCTGTAGCTAACCACGTGTTAAAATAAGCATCTTTTCCATTCCAAGTAACGGAAGGGATTACTTCATTGCGGATAATCAAGTGATTCCCCTCTNTCGCGGTCCGGCGTAATCAACTGGCTATCCACATGGATAGCATAATAATAAGAACCACGAATATCGTGTGCTGCCTCTGTCATCTCCGCTGCATCAAGCAGGTAAGAACTGCTTTCTCCCTCCTGCAGTTGACTGGCCCAGTAAGCCCAGCCGGTTTCATGGTCGATAACCCAGAAGTCGCCGATTTTATGCTCATTGGGTAAGGCAGACCATTGCTGAAGTGTAAGTGGGGCACGGTCTTGTGCTAAATTTTGCGCTGTTGTACGTTCAACGCCTTCAAGGGCACCGGGCCAGATTGTACTTGTTGGGCCTTGACCATTTGTATAGCTCTCCCCTTCTTGCCAGTAGGCATCCTCACCCGTACCTGGATGAGTGGCCCCATCTGTCTCACCGTCTGTGGCGCCAGTTCCAGCGATATAGTCTCGCGCATGCCCTGCTGCAGCCGTCATCAGGTCGTTCTCCACATGGTTGAAGGT
>NZ_WIVG01000073.1 GCF_016758115.1 Lactococcus garvieae | reverse complement strand
GCTCTGTTTGGAGCAAGCCAGTTAGTGACTGCTGAAAAAGCCTCTGCCGATGGTGTTTTTGGAGACAGTGTGGAAAAGTTAGAGCGCGCAGTCCGCATCTTACAGAATAATTTTACACGCCATGGACGGCAGGTGGCACACTCTAGGACCTGTCCAGATGCATTCTGGGGGAAGAAGACCTTGACAGCGGAGTATTATAACTGGGCTGTACCACATCAAAGTATGGCCTATGTTCGAAGAGGAGGACGTACCTATAGTGGCTGGTATCCAGCAGGTTATAAGGTTTGGACATCTTCTCGTGGGGATCATTATGATCCCTATGATTGGGGCTTTTACGCTCAGGGAAATCGCTGGTAATCTATGAATAAAGTTTTAAAAATTTCGCTATTGCTCCTTTTTTCAATCTTGTCTCTGATGCTTGCCTATATACGCAACAATGATAAAGAAGCAAAGAAGCTTATCGAAGCTGTTTCGCTCCCAGAATATACCCAAATCTATCAACCTGAAAAACATATAGAAAACTTCTCGGAAGGTTCAGAGCATGAATTTCTGGAGCGTAAAGATTTTATTCAAGTGATGGAAGAAGTCTCAAAGGAGTTCAATACTCCTTTTATCGTTCGTTCCCGCTTTATTGATGCAGAAGATAATGGAAAAGGCAGGGTTAATTTTGCTCAGCCCCTCTCAAAGATTACTTTTTTCAAAACAGACTTTCAGTCCTCTGATGAAAAGTTTTTTGAAGACCATGGAGAGCAGGTAAGTATTGAAAATGCACCGATAAATAAACTGACGGATGAACAATACCAAGGCGCAGCTATCCTTTTTAAATCAAAAGTAAAAGAAGATGTTTTACAGTCACTCAGTCAAAAATTAAATCAAAGATTTTCCTTGAGAACGACACCAACAAGTTTGGTTACGCAACCCAAGTGGTATGTGGAGATGCCTCCGATTTTGGGAAATAATCAAAGACTAGAGTTTTTTATCAAAGTAATTTTCGTTTTTTACTTTATCCTCTTACTCGTGTGGACGATACTAAGGAGTAAGGAAGTGGCTATTTATTCTCTTAACGGTCTTTCAGCTTGGGAGATTATTAAGCGAATATATCTTAGAGCTTTTCTTGTCACACAAACTTTTGTCACTTTGGCTGCCAGCATTTTTATTTTACGGCGCTTTGATATTTACTACCTGTCTCGCTTTGCTTTTCTTTCTATACTAAGTCTGCTTCTTATGAGTGGGATTATCGGACTTGTGATTAGAAATTCTCTCGTTAATCAAACCAATGATAAGTCTTTCTTGAAAAAGGCAAATATAGTCGTTTATATTGCAAAAACAGCTGCTTTTGTGGGCAGTGTTTATGCCTGCATGGGACTTATCTTTTTGCTCAACAGTAGTCTAGGTTTATTTCAGAAGTCTCCCATAGATGACTATGGAATATTTTATAAAGGTGGTCTAGGCTATTCAGAAAGTTATGGACAAGCTGTGAGAAGTAAAAATCTTTTTACTTATTTGGAAAATAATGGAGGGTTACATGCAGTAAAGAAATATCTACCTCAGAAAAATTTAGAAAAATATCAAGCTGTGGAAATCAACTCTGCTTATTTACAAAAATATACCATTAGAGATACAGAAGGAAAACCTGTAAATATAGACAAACATAGTAGTGAAGGAATTGTTCTGGTGAATGAGCATTTGAAAAATAAGATATCTGAAATTAAAAAGGGGTATAAAGAGCTACAAGAATTACCAGATGTTTGGTTTCAGGGAAAAGAAATACGTTACCTCTTGATCAAAGGCAATCAAAAAATTCCTGTTTTTGAAATGGACGAGACGGGATTCTATGAGGCAAGGCAAGAAGAAATTCAACCGGATCTGGTTGAAGTGCATACAGTAAAAAATGCAGGCTATAATACCTATATTAATATGTTTCAAGGGGCTAACCCTCTGGGTGTATTGGTCCCCATTAAAGAAAATGCGGAGAAAACTTATCTAGAGCTTTTGCCAGCTTTAAAAAAAGACAAGATTGCTAGTATCTTCACGTCTTTTGTTCCTGTGAGAAAAATAGCTGAAACAGATGTGAAGCATACTATAGGAGAGCCTTGGAGTTGGGTATTTAGAAATCTCTTGGTTTTTATTCTTTTCCTTTTGATGATTTTTTCTACAACGATAATTTATTTCAAAAGCAATAGAAAAAAGTTGGCGCTTTATCGTGTACAGGGTTTCTCATTTATAAGAACTTACAGTAGCTTACTTGCGATGATTTTCATTCAAAATCTTGCATTTGCCCTTCACTCAAGGTCTATTGGTTATGATACAGAAGTTATCCAAGCTTATGTGTTGTTTACAATCATCGAGCTTGCTTTAGTCTTCTACCTCCTCACCCGTCTCGAAAAGAAAGAACTCGTCACCACCTTGAAAGGAGCATAAGAACACATGATAGAACTGCAAGAAGTGAGTAAAAAGTTTGGAAAACATCAGATTTTTGATAACTATTCCTTAAGTATCCCAGCTGAGAAAATGACAGCGATACTCGGGAAAAGTGATGCCGGAAAGTCAACGCTGCTTAATCTGATTGGACTGATCGAAGAAGCAGACGCGGGAAGGATTTATGTAGCTGGACAGCAAGTCCCTAAGATAAATAGCAAAGCGGCTCTTCTCATGCGACGTAACTTTATTTCTTTTCTTTTTCAAAATTTCGCCTTGATTGAAGACGATAGTATTGAGCGAAATTTAAATATTTCTCTGGTCTACGAAAAAACAAATGGAAAAGAAAAGCGTCGCAGGATGAGAGAAGCTTTAAATCAGGTCGGAATTACTCATAAGTTGAGTGAAAAAGTGTATGCCCTGTCTGGTGGCGAAAAACAGCGTGTGGCATTGGCGCGTGCTTTGCTGAAACGCAGTAAGATTATCTTGGCTGATGAGCCGACAGGCTCCTTAGATGGAGAAAATAGAGGTCTGATATTAAGCTTGCTTCGGCAAGAGGTAGACAAAGGGAAAACAGTCATCATCGTCACACATGATCCAGCTGTTGTTGCGGCATGTGACGAATTCATTGAAATATAGAAACTTGACAAAAGTGCCCATATTTGATAGACTACTTAGGTATGTCTTTAGCATACAGGCGTGGAAGATAGAAAGGTCTATCATCATACCACATCACGAAAACAATATAATAAGGAGAAATTTATCGTGGCTAAACAAGTAGAAAAACTCGTTAAATTGCAAATTCCTGCCGGTAAAGCAACACCAGCTCCACCAGTTGGTCCAGCTTTGGGTCAAGCAGGTATCAACATCATGGGATTCACTAAAGAATTTAACGCGCGTACAGCTGACCAAGCGGGTATGCTCATCCCAGTTGTAATCTCAGTATATGAAGACAAATCATTTACATTCATTACAAAAACTCCTCCAGCAGCAGTTCTTTTGAAAAAAGCAGCTAAGGTTGAAAAAGGTTCAGGTGAACCTAACAAAGTTAAAGTTGCAACTGTAACAAAAGCACAAGTTGAAGAAATTGCAAAAACTAAGATGGCTGACCTTAACGCTGGTTCACTTGAAGCAGCAATGTCAATGATCGAAGGTACTGCAAAATCTATGGGATTTGTAGTAGAAGGTTAATTCTTAATTAATCATCGCTCATATTCCACACAAGTGGAAGGCTGTTATAATAACAGACAACCGATATTACCACAAGGAGAAATATAGAAATGGCTAAAAAAAGCAAATCAATGCGCGCTGCTCTTGAAAAAGTAGACGCAACTAAACTTTACAGCGTTGAAGAAGCAGTAGCACTTGCTAAAGAAACTTCAATCGCAAAATTTGATGCATCTGTAGAAGTTGCATACAACCTCAACATCGATACTAAAAAATCTGACCAACAAATCCGTGGTGCAATGGTATTGCCAAATGGTACTGGTAAAACTGCTCGTGTTCTTGTTTTCGCTCGTGGCGAAAAAGCTAAAGAAGCAGAAGCAGCTGGTGCAGACTTCGTAGGTGCTGATGAACTCGTGACTAAAATCAACGGTGGTTGGTTGGACTTTGACGTTGTTATCGCAACACCTGACATGATGGCCGTTGTAGGTCGTCTTGGTCGTGTCCTTGGTCCACGTAACCTCATGCCAAACCCTAAAACTGGTACTGTAACAATGGACGTAACTAAAGCTGTTGAAGAATCAAAAGCTGGTAAAGTGAACTACCGTGCTGATAAGGCTGGTAACATCCACGTACCAATCGGTAAAGTTTCATTCGACAACGAAAAACTTGTTGAAAACTTTAAGGCTCTTAATGCTGTTATCATGGCTGCTAAGCCAGCTACAGCTAAAGGTACTTACATCACAAACCTTTCAGTGACTACAACTATGGGTGCTGGTGTTAAAGTTGACACAACAAGCTTCTAAGTCGATAAATACAAGTGACTGAAAAAAGTCCCAAACATGAAAAAAGTGCTTGACCTGTGCATAGCAATGCTGAGGTTAGGCCCTTTTTTATTTGTGACTTTTGACTACAGTCTTTTTCTCTTTTTTACTGCTATTAGAATCTTTGAAAAGACATAACAGTCTTCTTTTAGAAACATAAAGGAAATGTTTGGTAATTTATATTAGAGAAAATGACACTTTCATGATACAATGATAATATGAAACGAATTATCTTCCTGCTAACCTTTACAGTAATGATTTGGACAATCATAATTATGGGAACAATACTTGGATTTCCGATGCTGAGTTTACAATTGATTTCAATTTTATTACTTTTTGCGAGTTTTTGGCTTATAAAAAAAGATGGACGACAAGCTTGGACTCACCTAATTGTAATAGATGTGATGCTGTTTATTCTGCTTTTTGTCCTTTATACGTCACGTTATTTTTTTACATATTTTCGCTACAATGGTGCATTGACCGAAATTTTAGTAGTTGCGGGATTTTTTGTTATTTCCCAATGTGTAGGCATTTTCTGGGGCAGGCAGTTTTATATGGATAATCATAAAAAGTAGTACTTATTTTTTAATTTGCTGAAAAGTATCAATAAAATTGAGAAAATTAAAGAGGGAACATAATTTTTAAGAATAGAAAACGTTCAATTTTGATACAAAATGTACCAAAGCTGAACGTTTTTTGATTATAGCACTTGCTCAGTTACAATAGATTCTTATTTTTCACTGCTTTTTTCTGCAAGTTTTTCTAAGATTTCGTTGATTTTATCAACTTTAGGCTGAGCGACAGCTTGAAATTCATTTATTTTTCTTTGAATTTCTTGACCTGTGAGTTCAGCTTTTTTTGCTTCAAGTTTTACTTTTTCCAAGTTAACTTTGACGTCATCTATTTCTTTACCGAGCTTTGAAAAGATTTCTGAGATATCATGGATGAACTCTTTCATTGGATTTCCTCCGCAATGGCACGTAAATCATAAGTATGTGCTGTAAATTTAGCGTGGAAACCGTCATCTTCAGCATAGCGAGGAATCAAATGTACATGGGTGTGGAAGACGGTTTGACCAGCTGTTTCTTCATTATTTTGTAAGATATTCATGCCTTTTGCGCCAAAAGAGTTCACAAGTTTATTGCCAATTTCCGGAATTTTGGCAAAAAGTTGTGAAGCTTCCTCAGGGGCCATAGCCAGCAAGTTTCGTGTATGTTTTTTAGGTACAACAAGCGTATGACCTTTTGTGGTTTGTGTAATGTCTAGAAAAGCGATTAAATGCTCATCTTCGTAAACTTTAGTGCTTGGGATTTCGCCCGCAATGATTTTACAAAAAATACAATTATCCATAAGAAATCTCCCTGTTTAGTAGCAGAAGCCAGCGGTGGCTTATTGCATTGTTATAAGTAAATTATAACACAAAAGTAATAAATACCTATAATAAATAAGAAGAAAAAAGGTTTCAGAAGTACAGACTAACCAAAAAATTAACCAAGCAGTGAAAGAAGTATGTGTACGAATAAAATTTATAAAATAAAGGGTTGCTGAGCTTTAACTGTTTAGCAATTTTTTACTTTGTACATTTTTTTAGAGTTAGTCCATGATAAGCTGTTTGTTTGATTCTGAGTTTCTTAAATTTATTGACAGTATAGAAAATAGAATGATAAAATAAGAGTGTGAGAAAAAGAACAATCTTTTTGTCGTAATGTAATCTTCTATTTTGGAGAGGTATAGATATGAAAAAGAATGCCTTGATGTCAATGGGGATTTTGCTTGCTGCAATTCTTCTTATTATTCTAGGTATTGGAGGGAAACTTTATATGGATAAGAAACAGTTTCATAATGAGATGATACGTGTAGTAAAAAGTAATCAAGCTAAGAATGTACTTGATAAAGGATTGAAAAATTTAGATTCAAAAGCTTTAACACCAGAAGGGGTAATTAAATCATATGAGATAGACTATAAAAGTATTGAACATAACCCAATGGGGGGGATTAATGGTAAGTTATACATCAATAACAATAAAAATTTATATGTGACTTTTATTCTAGGTATTGATTCAGAAGGAAAATTGGATGAAAACCAAGGTATTTCAAGTTATTCTTCTGAATTAGAAATGATACTTAGGGAGGCGCATAATGAGTAAGAGATACACAGATAATGAACATGTTCAAATTGCTAAAAAAGAGTATGATAAGTTAAGTATAAATAATCCAGTTACTATTAATAATGGTCAAACTATAGGCTATGTCTCGGAAGTCATAAACAACCAAAAAACTGGCGAACAAACCTATATCATTACAGACGGTAACCCTAAAACTCAAAAACCAGAAGATGTTAAAAATGTAATTTTTCTTAACCAAGGTTCTACAGGTATTGATAAAACCCTTCAAAATCCTGGCGAGGTAAAACGAGATTGGTGGGATAACAATAAACAAATTCTAGAAAATGTGATGAAATCCTATGAAAATCCGCAGGCTGTACTTCCCCCAACAAGACAAATGAAGTCTACAGCTCAAACTCTAAATAGAGCAATGGATAAGTATCC
>NZ_WIVG01000072.1 GCF_016758115.1 Lactococcus garvieae | reverse complement strand
TTTCACGGCGGTAACACGGGTTCGAATCCCGTACGGACTATATTGTTAATTCCCGATTTATAATCGGGTTTTATTTTATGCGGATTAGCTCAGTTGGTAGAGCGCACGACTGTTAATCGTGTTGTCGTCGGTTCGAGCCCGACATCCGCAGTAAGCTAAATCAGCCATAGGCTGTTTTTTTGTTATAATGGAGTATAAGTGAAGGAAGTGTCTATATAATGCAAAAAAGATATACAACATGGAATGAATATTTGAGAGGGACATTTGGGGAAAAAATCTTTAAGGTTCCTATTGATGCTGGTTTTGATTGTCCTAATCGTGATGGGACCGTTGCTCATGGCGGCTGTACGTTTTGTACAGTGTCTGGTTCGGGTGATTTGATATTGGAGCCTGATGCACCAATTGCAGAGCAATTTCGGGTGGAAGTTGAAGCTTTTCATAAAAAATGGCCTGGCGTAAAAAAATATATTGCCTACTTTCAAAACTTTACAAATACGCATGCTCCAGTTGAAGTTTTGCGTGAACGTTTTGAAGAGGCTGTTAACCAACCAGATGTTGTGGGTATCTCAATTGGTACACGACCAGATTGTCTTCCACCTGATGTGGTTGATTATCTGGCAGAACTTAACGATCGTATGGAAGTTTGGATTGACTTAGGCCTTCAAACGACATTTGAGGAAACGAGTGATTTAATTAATAGGGCGCACGATTATCAAACCTATACTAATGCAGTAGCTCGTTTGCGTGAACATAATATTAATGTTTGTGTGCATTTAATAAATGGTTTACCCGGTGAAACGCGTGAAATGATGTTGGAAAATGTGAGACGTATGATTTTGGATTCTGATATTCAAGGCGTGAAATTGCATTTGCTGCACCTGATGAAGAATACTCGTATGCAACGTGATTATCACGAGGGACGTTTGAAGCTACTGTCTCAAAAAGAGTATGTTAATATTGTTTGTGATCAACTTGAGATGATTCCCAAAGAAATAGTTATTCACCGTCTTACTGGTGATGCTCCTCGTGAAGCTTTAATAGGTCCAATGTGGTCCTTGAAAAAATGGGAAGTGCTGAATGCTATTGATCGTGAAATGGCGCATCGAGGATCCGTTCAGGGATGTAAAGATATTAGAAAAGTGGAGCCTGTTACTTATGCTTAGACCAATTGAAATGTCACATCACATGTTAGCTGAAATAATTAAAGCAGATGATGTAGTAATTGATGCGACTATGGGAAATGGTTGGGACACTTCCTTTCTTGCTGCTTTAACAAGTAATGTATATGCTTTTGATATTCAACAAGAAGCTCTTTATTCTACGAAAAAATTATTGCAGATGAAGGGTTTGCAGGCGAAGTTGATTTTAGATGGACATGAAAATATAGATAAATACGTGTCTGAACCCGTTAAAGCTGCTATTTTTAATTTAGGCTATCTTCCTCGAGCAGATAAATCAATCATCACACGTCCGAATACAACTTTAAAAGCTTTGGAGATATTAAAGGAAAAGCTTCTTCCTCAGGGTCGAATTATGCTTGTCATTTATTATGGACACGAGGGAGGAGAAGAGGAAAAAGCTGCTGTTATAGATTGGGTGAGTACACTTCCCCAGTCAGATTGGCAGGTTATGAGATATGAACCCCTGAATCAGATCCATAAGCCTCCATTCTTAGTTTGTATTGAGAAAATATAAGATACGTTTTAAGCGTGTTTTATTTTTTTGTATTCTTATTTTGATAAGTTGAAAATGAACTGTAAAAGAGAGTAAGGTGAATACAGTTGAAGAAATAACTGATTCAAAATAGTATTATATGATGTCAAAAATCTATAGAGAGCTCGCTTATAGAAGAGAATTTTTATCTGTTCATACATTCTTGTTTGTGGAATAAAAATCTAGGAAACGAAAAAAATTTTATTAAGTTGAAGATTTGAAGAAAGATTTGAAAAAAGAAGTATTCTGAGAGACATAAAAGAGCAAATAGATAAATCTTTTTTATTGGAAAGTATTGAAAATAAGAAAAGATTTGAATATATTGCTATTTATCTATAATAATGGTAAAATAAGAAGATTTTTAGTTATTATTTATTTTTGGAGGAAGAAAATGGAAGGTATCTTACTTGCACTAGTCCCGATGTTTGCTTGGGGCTCCATTGGTTTTGTATCAAACAAAATTGGAGGAACTGCCAAACAACAAACTTTAGGAATGACTTTTGGTGCATTCGTATTTGCTTTGATTGTTTTTTTGGTACATCAGCCTCAACTTAGCCTACCTGTTTTTATTATTGGCTTTGTCGGTGGACTTATTTGGGCAGTTGGGCAGAGCGGTCAGTTTCATTCAATGAAATATCTTGGAGTATCTGTAGCTGGTCCATTATCAGCTGGCTCGCAACTTGTTCTGGCGTCTTTGATTGGGGTATTCATTTTTCATGAATGGACACAGAGTATTCAGTATACACTTGGTTTTATTGCAATTCTTGCTTTAATTGTTGGTTTTTATTTTTCTGCTAAACGGGATCCAGAAAATATCATTGCAGTCGAAAAGCATCACTATGCACGTGGTTTGATTAGCCTAACTTATTCTACTTTGGCTTATGTTTCGTATGTGATTTTATTTAATAATCTGTCAGCCCTTTGGTTCAACATTCATTTTGATACTTTGACAATCATTTTCCCAATGTCCATTGGAATGGTTATTGGTGCATTTATTTTATCAGCAGGTGATATTAAAATTGAAGCGGTAGTTTTCAAAAATATTTCCGTAGGGTTGATGTGGGGTGTTGGAAATGTATTTATGCTCCTTGCAGCATCAATGGCTGGTAATGCTATTGCCTTCTCATTCTCACAGCTTGGAGTAATTATTTCAACAATAGGTGGAATTCTCTTCCTAGGAGAGAAAAAAACCAAAAAAGAATTGGCTTATATCACAATAGGTACGATATTGTTTATTATTGGTGCAATTTTACTCGCTGTTGTAAAGTCGAAAGGAATTAATAATTGATTTATTTAAAGGAGTGATATGAACATTTTTCGTAAAAGGGTAGGCCAAGAAAAAAGTGAAATGAAGCGTACTCTTAATTCTATGGACTTAACACTATTGGGCTTAGGCGCAATGGTGGGAGCGGGAATATTCACTTTAACGGGTATGGGAGTTGCTTTAATCGCAGGCCCTTCACTTATGATATCCATTATTATTGCTGGTGTAGCTGTAGGGCTTTCGGCTTTGATTTTCGCAGAATTTGCTTCACGGGTTCCAAGTCATGGAGGCCCTTATGGCTACATTTACGCAACTTTTGGAGAGTTTCCAGCTTGGATAGTAGGTTGGCTTTTAGCCATTGAGTTTTTTACAACGATATCAATTGTAGCTAAGTCATGGAGTGGTTATTTTAAAGGCTTACTTCATTTGCAATTACCTCCCATGCTTAACGGCCCATTGGGATCTACCTCAGGATTTTCTATTGATTTGATTCCTGTGCTTGTCGTGGCAGCAGTATCTATTATGATTTTTTTAAATGCTCGTACAGTTTCACACTTGAATAACACGTTGGTTGTTTTAAAATTTTCGGCATTGATTATCTTTGTTATTGTTGGTCTTTTCTACTTGGAACCGGCGAACTGGTCTAATTTTGCGCCTTTCGGTTTAGGTTCCCTGATTGGTGGTCAAACAGGGATTTTACCGGGAGCTTCAATCCTTTTCATTGCCTTTATCGGTTATGAAACAGTATCAACAGCAGTTGATGAAGCAGAAAATCCAAGACGAAACATTCCTTACGGGGTCATTAGTTCACTTTTTGTTGCAGTAACTCTCTACGTTATTGTCACATTGGTGCTTACAGGTACAGTGCCCTATTATAAATTGAATGTCACGAACTCCATTGCCTTTGCTCTTACTTATCTTGGCGTAGAGTGGGCAGCGACCTATGTTTCAATTATCGCCATCATTACCTTGCTCAGCGTTGCCCTCGCCATGTCTTATGCCTTATCACGTTTACTTTACTCAATGAGTCGTGATGGACTTTTGCCGAAGAAACTGAGTAAAATATCTGCTAAACACCAGATACCAGTTAACTCAACTTTATTCATTGGGAGTATTTCACTGCTCATTGCTGGATTTGTTCCCATGACTATTCTTGGTCAATTTTTGAGTTTGTCTACATTACTTTATTTAATAATTTTAGCCTTTGGTTTGTTGAAACTACGCAAAGAACACGGCCTTCCGCAAGCTAATGAATTTAAAACACCTATGGTGCCTTTCTTGCCTATCTTATCAATTCTTATTAATGGCTTTTTGATTGTTCATTATCATGTGCGAATATGGCTTTTATTGGTTATTTTACTGGGAGTAGCAACGCTACTTTACTTTGTTTATAGTTACCAACATTCAAAACTGGAACAGAATACAAAATAAAAAAGGATTTTCCCAATGTGTTGGAAATCCTTTTTTGTTAAAGCTTCTCATTTACAAAGCGGACAAAGCTATTCCACATAACGACAAATATATTTGCACGTGTGACATCATTTTCAGCTGTGAGTGGAAAATGATAACCAGAAAATCCAGGAAGATAACCTAATTTATCTTTTTGAACTGCAGTAGCTTGAACCAACTCCTCTCCTTTTTTAATCGGGGCTTCAATAGCTGTTTGAGCCTTTTTATCAAAAGAAATAGAAATTGCGTTTGTATCTGCAGTGCCGCTCTTAAAAGGAACAACAGCAGAAAAATCTTCTCCAGCTACAAGGTTAACAGTATTTTTCTTTCCATCCTGTACAGGAAGACTTGGAAAATCACTAATCTGAGTGCCTTTATCAGCAATCTGTATCTTTGTCCAAGAGGCGTAAACTTGATTCATAAGACTATTTGTTAAGCTAAAAGGAGTAGCATTATCTTCTGAAGAATTTTTACTCTCTAGAACAACGGTAATAATACGGAAACCATTCTGGACAGTTGTTGCAGCAAAACAATCTACATAAAACGAAGTTGAACCTGTTTTTAAACCATCAACGCCAGCACGTGTTGTTGCAAAGCCAGGTAACATCTGATTCGTATCTGACAAAGTTGTTTCAGATTGTCCACCTTTATCAAACTCAAGTTCAGTTTTTTCAGTAATTTTTAATATCTCAGGGTAATCTTTGAGGAGATGTGTACACATGATGGCAACATCTTGAGCGCTCATTGTGTTGGCATCATTTTCAGTAGAACCGGGGTAAATATTTTCACCGAGTTCACTATTTGGGAGTCCAGAAGAAGAATAAAGTTTAGCATCTGTAATACCCCACTCTTTCAGCTGATCCATCATCATATCGACAAATTTTGGTTCAGAACCAGCTATTTTTTCTGCCAAAGCTATGGCTGCGGAATTAGCTGAAGGGAGAAGCAAAGCATTAAGCAGATCTTTCACTGTAATTTCTGTTCCTTTTGCAAGAGGAATATTACTAGCGTTGCTGTTCATTGTTAAATTGTAAGCATAGTCAGAAATAGGTACTTTTGTATCCCAAGCAATTTTTTTCTCATCCACACTTTTATAAACCAGATAGGCAGTTAAAAGTTTAGTGATTGAAGCAATACGAGTGCTAGAATCTGTGGCGTTTTGACTGTAAAGAATTTTTCCGCTGCTGGCATCAACTGCAATAGAAGATTTAGCCGCCACAGAAAAGTCCTCAGCTTGGACATTTATGGTAGTCAAAGGGGAAAATAAAAGCAATAAGGAAAGGAAGATGATTGAAATTTTTTTCATGTTTCCATTATAACATAGACGAGGCTAGGTCAGGCCATGAGTTGAAAAGTACCTCTATTTTGGAAAAGGCAAAGACTAAAGTTGACAGAGTTACCAAAATTTGATAGAATATTGGACGGTACTTTTTATATTTGGTCCTAATAAGGAGAACTTGTATAAGTTGCCAAACTTCTTGTCAGAACTTGGATTAAGCGACCATATACTGACATTCCAACTTTATAAAAAAACAGAAAGGATTGTTTATCCATTTTATTTCGCTTTGCGGTTCTCCGTAAATAAAAGGGATAAGCAGACAGAAAAATGCCTACTATTAACCAATTGGTGCGTAAAGGTCGTCACTCTAAAGTGGAAAAATCTAACTCACCTGCATTGAACATCGGCTACAACAGTCGTAAAAAACTCCAAACTAAAGTAGCAAGCCCACAAAAACGTGGTGTTGCGACTCGTGTTGGAACAATGACTCCGAAAAAACCTAACTCAGCGCTCCGTAAATTCGCTCGTGTACGTTTGTCTAACCTTATTGAGGTTACAGCATACATCCCAGGTATCGGTCATAACTTGCAAGAACACAGCGTAGTCCTTCTTCGCGGTGGTCGTGTAAAAGACTTGCCAGGGGTACGTTACCACATCGTTCGTGGTGCACTTGATACAGCTGGTGTAACAGATCGTAAACAAAGCCGTTCTAAATACGGTACTAAAAAACCAAAAGCGTAATTGAAAGGAGATAAGAAGAATGCGTAAAAATCGTGCCCCAAAACGTGAAGTTTTGGCAGATCCAGTATACAACTCAGTAGTAGTAACACGCCTTATCAACCGCGTTATGCTTGATGGTAAACGTGGCGTTTCTACAAATATCGTTTATGGAGCTTTTAAACAAATTGAAGAAGCTACTGGAAACAACCCACTTGAAGTTTTCGAAACAGCTATGGAAAATATCATGCCTGTTCTTGAAGTTCGTGCGCGTCGTGTTGGTGGTTCTAACTATCAAGTCCCAGTTGAAGTTCGTCCAGAACGTCGTACAACCCTTGGACTCCGTTGGTTGGTGACAATTGCTCGTAAACGTGGTGAACACACAATGCAAGATCGTCTTGCAAAAGAAATTCTTGATGCTGCAAACAACACTGGTGCGGCAGTTAAGAAACGTGAAGACACCCATAAAATGGCAGAAGCAAACCGTGCGTTCGCTCACTTCCGTTGGTAAAAAACTTGACTTCAGTAGTCTGGCTCTGTCAACTCTGCGGTGGTACTCGCTAAAAAATGAG
>NZ_WIVG01000071.1 GCF_016758115.1 Lactococcus garvieae | reverse complement strand
TCATTTTTTAGCGAGTACCACCGCAGAGTTGACAGAGCCAATAAAGAACGGAACTTGATAATCCGTTCTTTTTTTGCTTTTACGAACTTTTTTAAAACGATGAGCAAGAGGTAAAAGTAGAAGATATAGTAAAAAGTGTGAAAGGGAAAGAACATTTGGCTCATATGAAGGATGCTTTTTTGTGCCATTTATGGCAGTCGCTGATTATTGTGGCTGGTCTTATGGAAAAGCATTTGATAATAAATAAGATTTGAGGTATGATAAAAGCATACCGAAGAAGAGGAAAAGCTCATGACAGATATAAATATTGAAGAAGCAAAAAAAGTAACTGGTTTGGTTCATTCTACAGAGTCTTTTGGTTCTGTTGATGGTCCTGGCGTCCGTTTTATTGTTTTTATGCAAGGATGTCCGATGCGTTGCAAATATTGTCATAACCCTGATACTTGGGCCTTGAAAAGCGAAAAAGCAACCACACGTACAGTAGAGGATGTGATGGAAGAAGCTCTACGTTTCCGAGGTTTCTGGGGAGAAAAAGGAGGCATCACTGTCTCAGGTGGTGAAGCTATGATGCAGATTGACTTCGTCATTGCTCTTTTCCAATACGCCAAAAGTCTGGGAATTCACACAACCTTAGATACATCAGCCCGTCCTTTTAGAACAGATGAGTATATTACCTCTCGGATCGATGACCTTCTTGAAGTGACGGATCTTGTGTTGCTTGATTTAAAAGAAATTGATTCAAAACGTCACAAAGCCCTGACTGGACATCCGAACGAAAATATTCTAGAATTTGCCCGTTATCTTTCAGATAAGGGACAAGGCATGTGGATTCGTCACGTCCTCGTTCCCGGAGAGACAGATATTGATGAGGACCTGGAAAAGCTAGGTGAGTTTGTTAAAACTCTAGATAATGTACTCAAATTTGAAATCCTGCCCTATCATACGATGGGGGAGTTCAAATGGCGTGAATTAGGCTGGAAGTATCCCCTTGCTGGAGTAAAACCACCAACAAAAGAGCGTGTAGCCAATGCCAAAGAAATCATGAAGACCGAAACATATCAAGATTACTTGCAGAGAATCAGATAAAAAACTTAAAGGCTGAGCAGTTTAGCTTTTAAGTTTTATTTTTATTTTTATTCAAAAAATGAGAAAAGTAGCAGGGGAGATGCTTTGAAAGTGTGCGTAAATTCTCTTTTTTTGGTATAATGAGAAAAACATAAATATAAAAATGAGGTACAGAAATGTCGGATAAAATTCTCGTCTTTGGTCACCAAAAACCTGACACAGATGCAATTGCATCATCTTATGGTTTTTCATACTTGAGCAACCACCGCCCAGTTGGCGCTTTGAATACAGAATGTGTGGCTTTGGGTACACCAAATGAAGAAACACAATTTGCTTTGGACTATTTTGGTGTGGAAGCACCACGCGTGGTAACATCAGCAGCTGATGAAGGTGTGGATACAGTTATCTTGACGGATCACAATGAATTTCAACAATCCATCGCGGATATCGCTTCTTTGAATATCTTTGGCGTTGTGGACCACCACCGTGTGGCTAATTTTAATACAGCTTCACCTTTATTCATGACAATTGAACCTGTTGGATCAGCTTCATCCATCGTTTACCGCAAGTTCCTTGAAGCAGGCGTGGAAATACCACGTGAAGTGGCTGGCCTCTTACTTTCAGGTTTGATTTCAGATACATTGCTGTTGAAATCACCAACAACACATGCGACTGACCACAAAGTTGCAGAAGAATTGGCGAAGATTGCTGGTGTAGACCTTCAAGAGTACGGCATGGCTATGCTCAAAGCTGGTACGAACTTGGATAACAAGTCAGCAGAAGAACTCATTGATATTGATGCGAAAACCTTTGAACTTAACGGCAGCCGCATCCGTATCGCTCAAGTAAATACAGTTGAAATTCAAGATGTACTTTCTCGCTTACATGATGTCAAAGTTGCCATCAAGAAAGCGATGGAAGTCGAACATTATGATGACTTTGTCTTCATGATTACAGATATCGTAAATTCTAACTCAGAAATTGTCGAGATCGGTAGCCACAAAGATAAGGTTGAAGCAGCTTTCCACTTTACACTTGAAGACGATCACGCTTTCTTAGCCGGGGCCGTTTCACGTAAAAAACAAGTTGTGCCACAACTTACAGAAGAGTTCAATAAATAATGCCTATTCACGTTTTTAATAAAAATAGGCTGACACGTCAGCCTTTTTTCTTAAAACTGATTAATTATTTGGAGCTGCATGAAGATGTAACCTTGCGCCAAATTCATAAAGATTTTGAAGAAATAAAAAACATAGATCGTCAACTGGACAGTTTTATTGCGGCAAATTTTATCTGGCGTAGCGATAAACGTTATGGTAATAATTTTAAAGTTTTTAGGGATGATGATTTTGATTTAACTTTAAAACCAGAGCTACCAGCTATTTACACCTATAACAAACCTTTCTTTGTAGAGGCGGGAAGTCAGCTAGAAAGAAGACTTAATCAGTCAATTATCCAGCAAAGTTTGAAAAATCAAACGAATGCAATTTGTTTACATTTTTCTAGTCAATATGATTTGACGACTGATAATTTGTTCAACTATTTTTATAAGCTGGCAAACGATTTACCATTGACAGTGCTGGAGTGCGAAGTTTATCAGATTATGGGCGATGTTAATCCAGAGTACGCTTTAAAGTACATGACAAGCTTTTTGCTCAAATTTGCCCGTAAACCTATTGTTAAAGCGCGTTCAGATATTTTTATTAGGGTTTTGGAGAAGTACGGTTATATTGAGGCGCTGGGCGAAAACAGCTATAAAACTCATTTGAAGTTTGATGAGACAGTCCAGCTTGACGAAGTCCATTTCGACCAAGCTCAAGACTTCATTGCTGCCCAAATTCAACAGACAAAAGTATTAAATAACTTCATTTCCATAGGAGGATAAAAATGAAATACGAAAAATTGTTACCCCGTTTCCTTGACTATGTCAAAGTGAACACACGCTCAGATGAAAATTCAACAACTGTGCCGTCAGTTCCAGCTCTTGTTGACTTTGCACACAAGATGGCAGACGAAATGCGTGCCATTGGTATTCAAGATGTTCATTATCTTGAATCAAACGGTTATGTGGTGGGTACTATTCCAGCAACAACAGATAAAAATGTGCGTAAAATTGGTTTGATTGCTCATATGGATACGGCGGATTTCAATGCGGAAGGTGTCAATCCACAGATCCTTGAAAACTACGATGGAGAGTCTGTTATTGAACTTGGAGAGTCTGGTTTTAAACTTGATCCAGCTGAATTTCCCAACTTGAAAAACTATAAGGGACAAACCCTCATTCATACTGATGGTACAACGCTGTTAGGTGCCGATGACAAAGCAGGTATCGCTGAAATTATGACTTTGGCAGACTATTTGATTAATGTTAACCCTGATTTTGAACACGGCGAAATCCGTATCGGTTTTGGTCCTGATGAAGAAATCGGAACAGGTGCTGACCGCTTTGATGTTGAAGACTTCAATGTTGACTTTGCTTATACAGTAGATGGTGGTCCACTTGGTGAGTTGGAATACGAAACATTCTCAGCTGCTGGTGCTGTCTTGGAGTTCCAAGGTAAAAATGTTCATCCCGGTACAGCTAAAAATACAATGGTCAACGCCTTGCAATTAGCAATAGATTACCATACACAATTGCCAGACTTTGATCGTCCAGAAAAAACAGAAGGACGAGAAGGCTTTTTCCACCTTTTGAAACTGGATGGTACTGTTGAGGAAGCGCGTGCACAGTATATCATCCGTGACCATGATGAAGATAAGTTTAATGCGCGTAAAGCGTTGATGCAAGACATTGCGGATAAGATGAATGCTGAACTGGGTTCAGAACGTGTAAAAGCGACAATCAAAGACCAGTATTATAATATGGCTAAAGTCATTGAAAAAGACATGTCTATCATTGATCTTGCGGAAGAAGCGATGAAGAACTTGGGAATTGAACCAAAAATTGAACCTGTCCGTGGTGGGACAGATGGTTCTAAAATCTCCTTCATGGGATTGCCGACCCCAAACATCTTTGCTGGTGGTGAAAACATGCATGGACGCTTTGAGTTTGTAAGTCTGCAAACAATGGAAAAAGCTGTAGATGTTCTTCTTGAAATGCTGAAACTTAACAATATCTTGAAAAATGAAGAATAATGCGCTAAAATAGTTTTAGGGCTTATAGGAAAGCCCTTCCAGTAAGTTTTATATAAACTTTTACCTTCCTTATAATTTAAAGAACAAGTTGCCTTCGAGCGACCTGTTTTAGGTTATTTTTAAAATTGTCGCACAATTGTAGTTAATTCTAGTTATGAATGTTTTATTCTATCTTTTATAGAAGGAGTAAACTTTGGATTTTATGGTGGAAAGCATCATATATCTCTAGATTATGGTAACTATGCAAGTAAAATATTTACTTGATTTACAAATATTTTTAATCAGCAAGTCTGATTTATAAAAAAGGAGGACATTTGATGTCTGATAAAGCAAAAGGGAAACTTTCTCTTGTCGGCTTATGCCTGATGATTTTCACCTCAGTTTATGGATTTAACAATATCCCGCGTGCATTTTACATGATGGGTTATGCTGCTATTCCATGGTATATCGTTGGAGGACTCTTCTTCTTCCTACCCTTTGCCTTTATGGTAACTGAGCTTGGTTCAGCCTTTAAGGAGGAAAAAGGGGGAATCTATTCTTGGATGGAGAAAGCGGTTGGTCCGACTTTCGCCTTCATTGGAACATTTATGTGGTATGCTTCTTACCTCGTATGGATGGTCAATGTTTCTAATGGTATCATGGTCCCTATTACAAATATGATTTTTGGTAATTCCCTTCATGTACCAGATCCATGGATTCTTTCACTCATCGCCATGGCCTGGATTGCTGCGATTACCTTTTTTGCCCTGCGTGGTTTGGATGCGGTCAAAAAATTCGCGACACTTGGTGGTATTGCCGTTCTCTCATTGAACGCTATTCTTTTAGTTTGTGCGCTTTTGGTCCTTATTCTTAATGGACAACCAACAACACCAATTACTGCGGATGCTTTTGTTACAAGCCTTAACCCTAACTTTAATAACGGTTCAGCAATTGGTTTCATCGCCTTTATGGTATTTGCAATTTTTGCCTATGGTGGTGTTGAAGCTGTTGGAGGCTTAGTTGATGAAACAGACAAGCCTGAGAAAAACTTTCCTCGCGGTGTTGTAACCTCAGCACTGATTATCGCTATCGGTTACTCTGTAATGATTCTCTGTGTTGGTTTCTTCATGAATTACCAAACAGGTGGAGCTTTCTACGAAGGCGTTAAAGCTGGAACAATCAATCTTGGTAATGCAGGTTATGTAACAATGCAATACTTAGGTGAAGCTTTAGGCAATGCTTTCGGATTAGATCACTCAGGTGCAGTCGCTATTGGTTCAATTCTTGCGCGTTATATGGGTCTTGCAATGCTACTTTCATTGATGGGAGCTTTCTTTACCTTGATCTACAGCCCGGTAAAACAAATCATCTCTGGTACACCAGACAAACTATGGCCGGGTCGTTATGGACAGCTTGATGAGGAATCAGGCTTGCCTAAATTTGCAATGATGGTTCAATTTGCTATCGTATTTGTCATCATCTTGCTTAATATGCTTATCAACCTAGGTGGTGGTGCGGAAGCAGCAGCTAAGTTCTTTGCTATCTTGACAAACATGGCCAATGTTGCGATGACATTGCCGTACCTCTTTATTGTTATTGCCTATGCAAAATTCAAACTTAATGATGATATTGAAAAACCATTTACGCTTTACAAATCTAAAGGTATTGCTATGGCAGCTGTAACTGTGACCTTCCTTGTCGTTGCTTTTGCTAATGCTTTCACAGTTATTCAACCGATCACAGATTACTTTGCTTTGCCAGTAGCTGATCGTCCAGCTGTTCTTGGGGATACTGTTCAAACCGTAGTATCGATGATTGCGGGTCCTCTTATCTTTGGTTTGGTTGCCTTCTTTATGATGAATCGTTATAAAAAACGCTATCCTGCAGAATACACAGCATTGACGGAACTTTCTGAAGACGAACTTCATAAAGAAAAATAAAGTCTATAAAAATAGGAAAACGCTCAGTTGAGCGTTTTTTTGTATGACAATTTTTCCACAGAGCCATAAAGTCAAGAAGCTCCCGTCGGGGATTCTTTTCTCATGTTTGTCCGCAGCTCCGCGTTCCAGCAGAAAAGACCATGCAAGCCCCCAGCCAAACCAAGCACCCTTTTCTCATCAAACACTCATTTCATTTGACCTTTTTTTTTTTTTTTATACTATAGACTCAGAAAGTAAACGTAACATTAGAAATGCAAATGTAATGAAAAAGTCTAAACCAAACGTTACGTCAAAGGAGGAGTTTATGACACCAGAAAAGAAAAACCAGCGGCGGCTGCGCAACCTCGCGCTCCTGTCCCTCTTAATGCTCTTGGTAGGCGGCACCTTCGCCTTCCAAGCCTTCAACCAGCGGGCCATTAATGACCGTATCCGAGAAAACATCCCCGGAGGCCGCGTCCACGACTACTACAACCGTGACACGGAAAACAAGGACGTCTTCGTGGAGAACTATGGCAATGTGCCCCTCATGGCCCGTATCCGCCTCTCCGAGTTCATGGAGAAACGCGCCACAGGAGATACAGACTTCACCCCTATAGTGAACAATACCGTCCGTGACCAAGTGGACACATGGACGGTCATGCGTCCCTCAGAGACCAACCTGAACATCCGTGTAGACGACTCGGCAGCCTTCAACACCTACTCCAACCTAACCTTTGGTTGGAGCCGCTCAGGCCAAGATGCCCCATGGTTCATGCCTACCTTCAACCGGGACAACCAAGACCTAATGACAGCAGCGGCAGGACATGCCCGTGACTGGGTCACAAGCACAGCAACAGACGGGGTAACAGACGGCGCCACTCACCCCGGAGACGGTACAGATGCCTACTGGTCCTCTGGCGACAGCTTTGATAACAGCGGACCAGTCTGGCCGGGAGAAGAAGTTACCCATGATGCAGCCCAAAACCTGCAACAAGAGCGTGCCCC
>NZ_WIVG01000070.1 GCF_016758115.1 Lactococcus garvieae | reverse complement strand
ACATCAGACGGGCAACAATTCCGTTACCTTGAAGATATGGGGGAGGGGAATCACTTGATTATCCGCAATAGCCCCATGACTAATGTTTCTCATATTAATTTAAACGATCAACTGAATACCTGGTTTGCAGAGGAAGTTACAGAGGATCTTAAAGAGATAGTGCAACCTGTATCTAACAACTTCACAGTGGGAGAAATTTCGAATGCTAATATTACATATGAGGGGGAGTTTGGTTGGCTACCAAACAATCTGACAGGAGATGTTGCAGCAGATGAGACAAGGGTAGTTCAAGGTGCTGGAGGGAGTCCTCAGGCCTTTGTCTTGTCCCTTGCTGATGTGACACGTTTATCAGGTACAGGACGAGGTTTTGCCAATCTTGCACAGCGGGAAGCAGGTCAGGGCTGGTGGCTAAGGACTCTTGCACAAGTAGTTACTCCTGGTCCTGGTCGATTTGCTTGGGCTATAAACTTGGAGGGACGTTTAGCAATACAGCCAGTGGGGGCAAGTGTTAGTGGAGTTCGCCCAGCCTTTATTATTCATCAAGCAAAAGAATAATAAATTTTTCTGGAAAGATAAAAAACGAGCAATTAAGAAAGATTGCTTGTTTTTCAATCAGGAACTTAAAGAAAGGCCAACACAGATAATGAAAAAACAAGATAACCATATCGGCTTGATATGGTTATTTTGTCTTGTCCCGCTTAGTTGTTGATTATGCTATAATTGCACTATGGGGTGAACAGTTCATTACTTTGAAGCTCCTGATAAGTTTTACAGAGTAAACAGGTGGTCTATTCTCTCAATTAATCTGAAGACAGGAGGAAAACCAAATGTCTATTACTGTAAAGGAAGAGTTTCGTGATGATTACGATAGCTTGCGCTATTGCGATTGTACTTGGTGCTTTTGGTAAGTTTTACATTGCGTATGGGAAATATAAAGTTTCTTGTGCAAAGGCTTATCGCATCAAAAAAAGTGCAAACCGAAGGTAAGCACTAATCACACGAATCTCTGAAGACTTATCAAGCGATGGGAACTGCCATTCCTGTCGCTTTTTTCTCTTCTATTATATCACATTTGAAGTCTATGTCAAACTTACTTATTCCATCAATGAAGTTCAAAAAGCTCTACTAGCAGGGCGCTGCTCCCAATATGTTACTTTGAACAAAATTTAGTGTATGTCGGTAATCTCGATGATTTAGGGTATATATCCTCTTGGCATGGTGGGGGTTATTTTCTTCTATACAACCAAGCAGTCTTCGCTGAGATTGTTTGGTTTTTTGTAGTTTTTGAAAGTTTTTGATTGACTTTGGAAGAAAATGGTGTATAGTATAAATGTAAACGAATTCAGGAGGAGAGGTTAGATGCTGGCAACGGAACGCAAGGAAAAGATACTTGCTCTACTAAAAGAACAGAAAACGGCAACCTTGGAAGAATTGACTGCAATAACAGGAGCCTCTGTCTCGACTCTGAGAAGAGATCTCAATGAGCTTGAAGAAGAACATTTTTTACGCCGTGTTCATGGTGGCGCAGCGCTTCAGCAAGGCCTTTCAGAAGAGTTATCCATCTTTGAAAAATCTTCCAAAAACGTTCAAGAAAAAGAAAAAATTGCAGCCCTAGCTTTTGAAAAGATAAAAGAAGGCGATATTATCTACTTGGATGCCGGAACGACTGTTGCACCGCTCTATCATTTGCTGAATCAGTCGGGCAAGCGTGTGACTATCGTCACCAACTCGATCAGCCACTTACCAAAATTAACCAGTGAAAACTTGATTGTTTATTTGCTTGGTGGGCGAGTGAAGCGACAAACTGATGCTATCATCGGTAGTTCAGCCATCGCTCAACTCAGTACTTATCGTTTCAATCTTGCTTTTATCGGAGCCAATGCCTTTGATAAGGAACTGGGAGCCATGACACCCGATAGTGAAGAAGCAGCGATAAAAGCGCAAGCGATTCACCAGAGCAGCACAAGCTATCTCCTCCTAGACAGTAGTAAGATCGGTCAAACAAGCTTCGTCAAGTTTGCAGAAAGTGACCAAATAAAACTTATAACGGAGAAATTATGATATACACAGTAACACTAAATCCAGCCTTAGATTACTTCATGGACTTTGATCAGGCTGAACTTGGACAAGTCAATCGAGCGACAGAAACGCGTATGCTTCCTGGAGGTAAAGGGATTGTTGAAAGTCGTATGATGTCCCTTTTAAAAGTGGAAAACACTGCCCTTGGTTTTCTTGGTGGTTTCCCCGGGAAATTTATTCAGGATTATCTTGAAAATATCGGAAGTCAGTCTGATTTTACTCCAATTGCAGGAACGACACGCATTAACACAAAAATCAAGGTCAACGCGCAAGAGGAAACGTCTTTTGATGCTGCAGGTCCTGACTTATCCGAGGATGAAATTCAAGCCTTCTTAAGTAAATTTGACAACCTGCAAAGTGACGATATTGTCGTATTTGCGGGGACGATTCCTAAAACTTTAGGTGAGGACTTCTATGAGGTTTTGATTGAGAAAGTGAAAGCCAGAGGCGCACAGTTTGCTATTGATGTGGATGGTCAAAAGTTGTTAAAAACATTGAAACACGGACCACTCGTCATCAAGCCAAACCGTGAAGAATTAGAGGCAATCTATTCTGTTAAGTTCGAATCTAAAGAGGATATTATCCCTTATGGTCAAAAACTTTTGGCAGAGGGCGCACAAAATGTCATGATTTCCATGGCGGGTGATGGCGCTTTACTCTTTACAGGAGACGACACTTACTTTGCAGCCCCAATCAAAGGGGAGCTGAAAAACTCTATCGGCGCGGGAGATTCAACAGTTGCAGGTTTCCTTGCAGAGTGGAGCCGTAGTCAGGATGTTTTATCTGCCTTTAAACAAGGGGTTGCCTGTGGTACAGCTAAGGTCTTCTCAGAAGACATGCCGAGTGAAAGCTTCTTAAAAGAATGCTTTGAAAAAGTCATTATAGAAAAACTATAGAAAAATAAAGGAAGATTAGAAAAGAGGAAGATTATGGAAATCAAAGATTTACTCAAAACAGAAGTCATGATTTTGGACCTTCAGGCGACGACAAAAGAAGCAGCCGTTGATGAAATGGTAAACAAGTTGGTCGCAGAAGGTTACGTCAGTGACTTTGATACATTTAAAGCTGGAATCATGGCCCGTGAAGCGCAAACTTCAACTGGTTTGGGCGATGGTATTGCCATGCCACACAGTAAGAACAAGGCAGTTGAGGAAGCTGTCGTCCTGTTTGCAAAATCAAAAGCAGGCGTGGATTACGCTGCCTTAGATGGACAACCTGTCAATCTTTTCTTCATGATTGCAGCACCAGAAGGTGCAAATGACACGCACCTTGAAGCTTTAGCACAACTTTCTAAGTTCCTCTTGCAAGCTGGATTTACAGACAAAGTAAAAGCAGCACAATATCCGCGTCAAGTGTTAGAGCTTTTTTCTGAAGAAACAGAAGAAATTGAGCAAGTGGCCGATAGCGAGCACTACGTTTTAGCCGTAACAGCATGTACGACAGGTATTGCACATACTTATATGGCTGAAGAAGCACTTAAAAAACAAGCTGCTGAGATGGGCATTGCCATCAAAGTTGAAACAAACGGGGCGCGTGGGATTGACCACAAACTGACTGCTGAAGATATCCAAAAAGCTGACGGTATTATCGTTGCAGCCGATAAGAAAGTGGAAATGAATCGTTTTGCAGGAAAACCGATGGTTCAAGTCCCTGTCGCTGCCGCTATACGTCAACCTGAAGAACTCATTAACAAGGCAGTTTCTGGTAATGCACCAAAATTTGAAGCTGATGCTGCCGATGAAGCAAAAGAAGAAAGCTCTGGCGGCATTGGTAAAGCCTTCTACAAACACTTGATGGGCGGTGTATCCGCAATGTTGCCATTCGTCGTTGGTGGTGGTATCTTGATTGCTCTTGCCTTCTTGATTGACCAATCCATGGGTGTGCCAAAAGATCAGTTGGCCAACCTTGGTTCTTATCATCCAATCGCAGCTTACTTTAAAAATATCGGGGGCGCAGCCTTTGCCTTCATGCTTCCTGTCTTAGCTGGTTTTATCGCTAACTCCATTGCAGATAAACCTGGTTTAGTTGCAGGTTTCGTCGCAGGTTCAATGGCTGCATCTGGTCTTGCCTTTGGCAAACTTGATCCAGCAACGATGATTCCTTCCGGTTTCCTTGGCGCATTAGTTGGTGGTTTCATTGCTGGTGGTGTTATCCTCCTCTTACGTAAACTCTTGACTGTTTTGCCTAAGTCGCTGGATGGAATTAAAGCTATCTTGATTTTCCCACTTTTGGGCACACTAATTACAGGCTTGCTCATGCTTTTCATTAATATCCCAATGGCAGCCATCAATACAGGTCTTTCCAACTTCTTGAACAGCCTTAGCGGAGCTTCAGCTTTAGTACTCGGTATTATCGTTGGTGGGATGATGGCAGTCGACCTTGGTGGTCCAATCAACAAAGCCGCTTACATCTTCGGTACAGGAACATTGGCAGCCAGTGTTGCTACTGGTGGTTCAGTTGTGATGGCAGCAGTTATGGCTGGTGGTATGGTTCCACCTCTCGCAACGACAGTTGCTGTTCTCTTCTTCAAAAATAAATTCACCAAAGAAGAACGTCAATCAGGTTTGACAAATATCGTGATGGGGCTGTCATTTATCACAGAAGGATCAATTCCTTTCGGTGCTGCTGACCCAGCACGTGCGATTCCTTCATTTGTTGTTGGATCAGCAGTGGCAGGGGGACTTGTTGGTGCTGCTGGTATCAAGTTGATGGCGCCACACGGTGGTATTTTCGTCTTGGCCTTGACAAATGGTCCTCTCTTGTACATCCTCTTTGTCTTGATTGGTGCACTTGTATCTGGCTTAATGTTCGGTTACTTGAAAAAAGCAAAATAATATAAAATCGAGTCAGAAATGACCCGATTTTTTTGCGCAGATTGTCAGAGTAACTTACGGTGGTGGTTTTAATTTTTATCCAATATGGTGACCAACAACTTTCCTTGTAGCATTAGGTACAGGGATAACGGCAATTGTTTTTGCACTGTTTTGACCCGATGTGATGTCGTCTATCTGGAGATACATTTCAGTCCCATATTTGGCGGTAAAGCTTGCCTCATCCTGATCGTAATCCGCCGTAGATGATTCCTGCTGACCAGGCCCAGGAGCTACAGAGTGCCATTTTCCTTTAGAATCACCCAAGCAAGAGCTCCAGTCATCATTCGACAGCCAAGAAGTGTTGTCGATTACGGAGCCAAGGCCATGGGATAATTTGACAAACCATGTAGGCCCTATATTGATTCCATAAGGGATTTCGGCAGTATACCTGTCCCGCATGGCGACGGTCCCCGTTGCATTGACATTTTTCAAAATCCAAAACACACGAATCTTATGATGAGCTTTTACTGGAAGATTTTCAGACGGCACAGTCCAATTGACAGTGGTCGAGCTGGTCTGAGTTTTTGTTGTTAAAAAGTCGAAGTGAAAGGATAGGCTGAGGGTGGAAAAGCCGTCACCCGGTAAATTAAGATTTGAAATGGCATTTATCCCATTATCTATTCCTGCTTCACTGGTTGATTCAGTAGTATCCGTACTTGTGTAAGAAAAACGTGGTGTACTGAATACTAACATACCATCCGACTCGTTATCAAAGCTAGTGGTGTTTGCTGAGATTACCCCGGCATCTTCTGTTTTGATATCACTGTTAACAGCGATATATCTTTTACCTACAGAAAAATTTTCAGGATCACTATCGGACCCATGGTCCTTTCTAATCTGCTGGTCAGGAGTGATGAGCCCCTGCTTTACCATGCTAGAGGACATGCCTGAGGATACGCGCTTCAAGAAAGTGTACATGTCCTCTATGTTTTGCAAGTTGTTTTTTTGCAACGAACACGGCTTTCCTTTCGGATGTTGGTTTTGAGAGCTTTCAGCGTAAGCTACTTTTAGAGAAGCAAAACTACTCCCTAGGATTATGGTCAAGCCCGCTATGCTCAGTAGTACTTTTGTTTTTTTCATTTTTATTACCTCCGATTTTCAGTGGGGTATATCTATTTCAAAAACATGGAATAGCGATATATTTTTATTGTTTATGAGTTTGAAGGTACTCTTCAAAGCACTTTGTTTTTTTGAACACACTGTCTGGAGCTGCTTATGATGAAGCAACTTCTCCTTATCCAGCATGTTGTCCGAGCACCTTCCTTGTGGCATTAGGCATAGGGATGATAGCAATAGTTTTGGCCTTGTTAGCTCCTGCTGTAATGTCTTGCACCTTAAGATACATCTCAGTGCCATATTTTGCTGTGTAGGTTGATTGTGAAATATCGTAATCCGCCGCTGCTGCAGGATCGGTAGGATCAAAGTCAGGATCGTCAGGAGCAATTGCATGCCATTTCTCCCTGGGGTCACCGACATAAGTATTCCAGTAATCGTCTGATATTCGCGAAGGATATCCCATGAGTTGCCCAAGTGAATAAGCTATGTCGGGATTATGCGAAAATGGAACAGCAGCACGATATCTTGCACGCATGGCTGCAGTTCCCGAAGCAGTTAAGTTTTTCAACATCCAATAGNAGTTGAAGTTGACAGATAAAGAAATGCTGGATTCGCCCACACCAGGAAAATTAATACCAACAGTAGTATTTATTCCGCTACTTACTCCCATGGTACTTGTCGATGTCGTGGTATCTGTACCTGTGTAGGAAAAGCTGGGCGTACTGCATATTATCGCAGAATCTGAATCATTGTCAAAAGTGGTGACATTGGTTGATATGTCACCAGAATCTTTTGTGTTGAGATCAGGGCTTAAGTAAAAGAAAGGCTCTCTCAGTACCTGAAACAGCCAAGGATTGCTATACCCATCTGGGCTGTCCTTGGTAATCTGATTCTTAGGATCAAGCTGCCCTTGGGATACCATGTAAGCAGAGAGCCCTAAGGACAGACGTTTCAATAAAGCGTATACATCATCATATACATTCTTTAAACTTTCCTTTTGTTGAATGCTTTGCGAACTTTCAGCGTAAACTGTGCCTAGAGGAGCAAAACTGCTCCCCAGAATGAGGGTTAAGCCCGCTACCCCCATCGCCATTTTTGTCTTTTTCATTTTATCTACCTCCGATTTTTCGGTGTGGTACATCTATTTCAAAAACATGGAATAGCAGTAT
>NZ_WIVG01000007.1 GCF_016758115.1 Lactococcus garvieae | reverse complement strand
TGCTGTGCTGTGCTGTGCTGTGCTGTGCTGTCTGATTATAGGTCATTAGGCGAATCTCTCCAAACATAATGATATCTCTCATCATATTTTAACACAACGCTTAATAATCAAGAAATGTAACAGTAATATTTTGTTACATTCTCTATTCTAGGCATTTTCATAAACTAACTAAAAAAGAATTAAGGAAATTCCTTCCTTAATCCTTTTTTTCGAGTTTAATCTGTCTGAACTGCTTAGCTTTCAAAGTCTACAAGCTTCCTTCATGATTTCTTTAAAAGTTTTTGAACGTTTCCTTTGTAAAACATTGCTAGAAATGCAGCTCAAAATAGTGATAAACAGCCTACAATCATCCTGCAACTTTAAGCATTTCCTGATAAATGTTTCGGAAAATGGTAAGGAAAGTCTCAACTTCTAACATATTGTTGGTATGGTCTAAACTAATGCGCACTGCGCTTGTTGCGAGGTCTGGCTTGACATGCATTGCCATGAGTGTACCAGCAGCTGCATTTTTCTTTGAGGAACATGCTGAAGTTGTTGAAATATAAATCTCATGCTTTTCGAAAGCGTGGACAACCACTTCTCCTCGGACACCGCGTATTCCAAAAGTGAGAATATTCGGCGCAAAGTTCTCCATTCCCGAAAATAGGATGACCTTCTCTTGTTTGGAAAGTTCCTCAAAAATAACGGCCTTCATTTGGCGAATTTTTTCAGTCTTCTCCTCAGAGTTTTCTAGATTAAGACGAAGCGCCTTAGCTGTTGCTGCAATCCCTGCTAAGTTTTCCGTTGTCGAACGTTTATTGTTCTCTTGACCTCCTCCATGCAGCAGAGGGGTTAAACGTTTTCCTGATTTAACATAAAGAAAACCTACACCACGTGGGCCATGAAACTTATGAGCAGAAAAGGTCGCAAAGTCAACACGTTCCAACATAAAATCTTCAACAGCAATTTTCCCAATGGCTTGTACTGCATCGATATGAAAAGAAATCGTTGGCCTGTCTTCTAGAAGTTTTGCAATTTCCTTGATGGGCTGAATAGCGCCTACTTCATTATTAACCGCCATTACAGATACCAAAATCGTATCCTCACGAATGAGGGCTTCCAGTTCTGGAAATTTGACGAAGCCCTTTTCATCAACAGGGGCTAGCTCAACCTCAAAGCCTTGTGTAGCTAACCAAGCTGCTGTGTTCTTAACTGCTGGATGCTCTACAGCAGAAATAATAATATGCTTGCCAAATTTTTCCTTTTCAAAAGCAACACCTTTGAGTACCCAGTTATCACCTTCTGTTCCCCCACTTGTAAAAAAGATCTCGTCCGAGTGCACATGGAGTAATTCAGCAATTTGACGGCGTGAAGCCTCTAAAAGACGTGTCGCTGTTGAGCCTAAGTTGTGCAAACTTGAAGGATTCCCCATAATTTTAGTGGCAACATCTGTATAGGTGCGTAATACTTCTGGATGGATAGCTGTCGTGGCTGAATTATCAAAATAAATGATCTTTTCGTCCTCATTTCTGAATATCGTTCAATGCCTTTCTACTAGAGAAATAAGGCATTTCTCATCCTTTCATTCTATCACTTTTTTCTTGCTTTTTACAGCTTAAAAACCGAAAACTGATCGGACTGAAAAATCTGGATATTCATCTTTCTCTACGCAAGATAAAGTTATGCCTTAGATAAAAAGAAGAAACTTTTCTGTTGCTCCTTTCAACTTCTGCTCTTATTTTTTCCAAACAAAAAAATACCATGGTTCTCCACGGTATCAGTATTTCTACGCCAGATTATTTAACAGCGTCTTTCAAAGCTTTACCAGCTTTAAATGCAGGAACTGTAGTTGCTGCGATTTTGATAGCTGCACCAGTTTGTGGGTTGCGACCTTCGCGAGCAGCACGTTCACGAGTTTCGAAAGTACCGAAACCGATAAGTTGAACTTTTTCTCCTTTTGCGAGGAATTCAGTCACTGATTCACCGAAAGCGTTAACTGCTTTTTCAGCATCTTTTTTAGTTAATCCAGCTTTTGCTGCAACTTCAGCGATAAGATCTTGTTTGTTAGCCATTTTAAAAATGTCCTCCATATTTTGTTTTACCTGTTCTTATTAGGCACTTTTCATTTTATCAAATGTTGTGGACCTTTGCAAGCCTAAACAGCGTTTTTCTGCGGTTTTTAAGTGATTTTAAGATTTAATCATCAAATTAAAAATGAAATTTCCACTGACTAAATCTAGCTGATCTGCCTTTAAATACAGGTTATCTGCTAAGGCAAGTCGTGGCAAATGAACCACAACTTGATCCTTTGCTGGCAAGACCTCAACGAAACTTGGAAGCTTGATGCTTGACTTCACATAACTCAGTATAGCACTCGTTGGAAGGTCAAGCGTCCCTGCAGACACACTTGTTACTTGAAGCGCAATGGAACCATCGTTTAAAGCTAAGGGTTCAAAGTATATATAAAGAGGAATTTTTTGACCGAAAAGTTGATAAGAAGCTTCTAAAACAGCCTGATTAGACAGGTAAAACTTATAACTCATCTCTGGTGTTTGAAAATCCTGAAGATAGGTGTTAATCAACTGATTCAACTGATCTCTATTTGTACTTACTTTGCCCACTTCTGTCGCCTCAGAAACTGTAGGGACATTTGTTAAGCTTGCTTGATCTCTTACATTAAATATTCGGCTGGCAACAAAAGCTACGCCTCCTAGATTTATAGCAAGTAAGGCAAGAAAAAGCCATTTCCAAATTGTTTTTTTATTTTTCATTGTTCACCTGATATTCTTTGAACACTGCATTAGCCATGATTTGATAGCCTATATTATTAGGATGGAAACTGTCTGCCGCATAGAGTAAATCATTTGTTTGACCCTTGTTTTCAGAAATTCCTGACTCTCCATCAATTCCCTTATAGAGCAAGTCATTGATAGCTACAAAGCTAGCATTGTTTTCCTCTCTCACGAGTGCTTCTGTGGCAGTGTTCCAGTTATTAATGATATTTTGCAAGGCTGTGATATTAGGAAAATTTAGATAAAAAGGATTATAGATGCCCAGCACATAGACATGCGCCTTAGGATTAGTCTGACGGATATTCTCAAATATCTTTTTTAACTGTTTTTGATAATCCTTCGCGGGTTGCTCAAAGTCTTTTTCTCCTAACTTTGATAGGTTAGAAACATTATCACGAATCACCTTCATAACATCATTTCCACCAACAGTAAGCGTGATAAAATCCGCATGCTTTAGAGCTTTCTGGATGTCATCACTCTGCATTTTGTTATAAATCTGAGTACTGGTATCTCCCGCATGTCCAAAATTTTGCGCTGCCACTTTGACAGTATATCGATTTTCTATCTCTTTAGCCAAAAGCGGAACAAAACCTCCTTGACCAGTCGCATCTCCAACACCTTCTGTTAACGAGTCGCCCAGCGCAACATAATTTATCGTTTTATCTTGTTTTTGTGCTTGATTTTTTAAACGATTTCCAGCTGGTGCAATCGCTATAGAAAGTGTTAAAAATACAAGTAAGCTTGCTAACAAGAAGCCAGCAAGCTCAAGAATTTTTTTCAGTTTCTTACTCATAATCAATCATAACGGCCCAAGCACCAGGTCCCGTATGTGTTGCAATTGTAGAGTTTGTATCCAAAATAGAAATTGGTTTTTCGACAAATTTTTGTAGTGCTTCTTTCGCTTTAAGTGAAAAATCAAGTGCTTCTACATGAGAAATACCAATCTCACGAATTTTTCGTCCGGATGATGCTACATGTTCCACTGTTTCATCTAACCATTTTGTGAAAGTTTTATTTCCACGTCCACGCATCATTACTCCCAGTTCACGGTCCTTAAGTTCCATGACAATCCGGACATGCAAAAGACTTCCGACAATACCTGTTGCACGGCTAACGCGACCACCTTTTACCAAATTTTCCAATGTCGAGATACCAATGAAAAGCTCTGTATTTTCGCGAACATGCTTAACTCTTTGTAAGATTTCGTCCTTACTCAATCCCTCTTTAGCTAAGCGAGCAGCCTCAATCACTTGAAACTTTAAGCCTTGGTCCGTAAAATCACTATCTAAAACGGTAACATCACGCCCAGAAAGCATTGCACCTTGACGCGCTGCCTGCACAGTTCCGCTCAGGCTTTCAGTAATGTGGATGGAAATAATCTCATCCTCCGTACTTGCAACCTTTTCATATGTTTCTGCAAAGACACCAACAGGTGGTTGACTTGTTTTAGGTAAGGCTTTTGAACCTTTCATTTTTTCTACAAAAGCGTTCAAGGATAAGTCTGAATCAAGGTAAGTTGTTCCTTCGATAGTTACAGATAGCGGAACCACAGTAATGTCATATTTTTCTACTAATTCTGGTTCAACAGTTATTGATGAATCTGTCACAATTTTAATTGCCATATTTTCTCCAAATCAAAATAAAAAGACTTCGATTTCTTTTCTAAACAATCTATGTTAAGATATATTAATATTATACCAAATGAACTCCATTTTCGCTAATGCTCTTATTTAAATTTAAAAATTTTTTGATTTCGGAAAGAAAAATCTCATAGAAAGAAGGATATCAATGGAAAAGCAAGCTTCTCGTGCTTATCAAATTGTTGATCAAGTCTTTAATGCTGTCACTCATGGGATAGGAACCGGCCTTGCTATTGCTGGACTCGTTTTGCTTATACTTAAGGGCGTTTCTAATCATTCTCCCCTGCAGATTGTCGCCTTTTCAATCTATGGTGCTTCGCTTGTTCTGCTTTTTCTGTTTTCTACACTGGCACACAGCCTGCACTTTACACGTGCTCAAAAAGTCTTTCAAGTTTTTGATCATAGTGGAATCTTCTTGCTTATTGCAGGAACTTATACACCTTACTGTCTCATCACACTCGGAAACTGGATGGGCTGGAGCATGCTTGCCCTTGTATGGATATGTGCTATTTCAGGAATCGTTATAACAGCCATCTATTTGCCCCGGTGGAACACAGTCCCTAGAGGTTCAACAATCCTCTACATCGTCATGGGTTGGATTATTCTCTTTGCCATTTATCCCTTGTGGCAACTGCTTCCTGCTTATGGCTTCTGGTTTTTGGTAGGAGGCGGCATCATTTATTCCGTCGGTGCTATTATCTACCGCTACAAATTTCCCTTTGCACACGTCATTTGGCATCTTTTTGTTTTAGGGGCAGCCCTATTAATGTGGTTTTCTATTTATGGCTATGTGGGTTAGCCTGAAAACACACAGATAAAAGGTACCAAGTGGCTTCAGCTCCAATGACTGTGGCCTATTAAAAAAACGCTATTTATAAACAGCGTTTAAGACATAAGCTTCTAATTTCTTTAAAAGCAACTCACTTTCTTCCACATAGACCTGTGTCTGTGTGGTTTTTTTAGTGTCTGCAAAATGTAAAATGACTTGTATGGCTCCTGGAAAATCTCGTAATATCCGGGAGACATTTTTATTGTGACGTGTATCGGCAAGGTTTAGCCAAAGTTTACGTTGAGTGTCTTCAACTTCTGTAATCCTGTCTGCTATCATTTGCAAGTTTTCATTTCTTTCGGAAATTTTTCCAGAAATCAGATAAAACTTCCCTTTTTCCAAATCAGCCATGTAGCGCCGATAATTTTCCGGAAAAAGAGTGATATCAAAATTTTCTTTACTGTCTGTTCCTGCCAAGAAAGCCATCGTTTCACCGTTTTTCGTCCGATGCGTTCGAATGGAAAGCAATTCTACTAAAATAACCGCTCTTTTATTCTTCTGCAAATCTTGGATATAAGTAAAATGTCCCTTTAGTTTGAGCGCCAGCGTTTGCAATGGATGCGGAGTAATGCCAACACCCATGAAATGTTTTTCAAACTCATACTTCTCTGACTGCAAGTAATCCTCGGCCTCTTGATAAGAAAACTTCAAAGCCGAGTCCCCAAAGAGGTCCAACTGTATATTTTGAGTGTAGTCAATCAAAGTAGGCAAGTTTTTCGCCAATTTTCCTCTATTTTTTTCTTGATCATCAAATGCCCCAATCTGAATCAAGGGCAAAAGATATTCTTGCTTCTGGAAGTTCTGCGGTAATTTTTTCACCAAATCCGACAAGTCAGCAAAAGGTCTATTTTCAACTATCCAGAAAGCCATATCTCTAGGAACAGGTCTAACATTTGCCAAGCCGAGAGCAATTTTCTTGTTTTCCACACGATCATGATAAGGCATCCGATTAATCACAGGGCGCTCCATCTGAAAGGCATTGTCTAGAGCATCTTGAATCATCATTTCTCTTTTACGGTCGCGCAGTTGCACTTCGTAAAATTCATCTGGATAATTCGCCTTGAAATAGGCAATCTGAAAAGCCAGAGCAGCATAAGCGTAGGCATGTGAACGATTAAAGCCATAGTTTGCAAAACGTTCAATCAAACGGTATATTTCTAAGGCTTTTTCTTCTGTATGTCCCATTTTTAAACTACCAGCTAAAAATTCTGCTTGCAGCTCTTCAAATTCCTTGCCTTTTTTCTTTGAAATGGCGCGACGTAACACATCCGCTTTTCCTAAAGAAAAACCTGCAAAACGTTGGGCTACCTGCATTATCTGTTCTTGATAAATCATAATCCCATAGGTCGGTGCTAAAATATCCGTCAGCGTATCGTCAATGACTTCTATCTCTTCCTGCCCGTGTCGCCGCGCCACAAATTCAGGGATAAACTGAGACGGACCAGGGCGAAAGATTGAAGTCGCATCCACAATATCCTCAAATTTAGTCGGGGCAAGATTTCGGAGGAAGCGTCTCATTTGAGGATTTTCAAACTGAAAAATTCCTAGCGTATTGCCTGCACGAAAAAGCGCCAGAGTTTCTTCATCCTCTAGATTAATCTTCAGAGGATTAATCCTAATGCTTTTCCGTTTTTCCACCAGCTCACACAAACGCTCAACGATAGTAAGGTTACGCAAACCCAAGAAATCTATTTTTAGAAGACCAATCTCCTCTATATCGGGAGCCTCATATTGTGTCAAAGCGAGATCATCCGAGGGCTTTAAGGGAACATAGTTGACAAGTGACTCTTGACTGAGCACCACACCAGAAGCGTGTGTCGATGGCTGGCGGGGTAAACCTTCAATACGCGTAGCTATCTCGTAAACTTTTTGCAGCCTGCCATCTCGCAAAATTTCGGACTTTAGCTTAGGATTTTCTTCATATTCGTCACGAAGAGAACCAAATCGGTTTACAAGCATGCGTGTCAAGTTAGACAGCTCTGCCTCGTTCATGCCAAATACTTTTCCTACATCACGTAGGGCTTGGCGCTTTCCTAAGGTAGAGAAAGTCACAATCTGCGCAACATGATCGCTGCCATAGCGGCGTTTCATATAGGCCAAAAGTTCCGCACGCTTTGTATCAGGCATGTCGATGTCAATATCGGGCATGGCGACACGCTCTGGATTTAAAAAGCGCTCAAAGAAAAGATTGTTAGCCACAGGATCAACATGTGTGATGCCTAAGGTATAAGCAACAAGGGAACCCGCAGCTGAACCTCTGCCCATTCCGCAATAGATGTTATTCTCACTCGCATAGCGAAGTAGATCTGCAACGATGAGAAAATAGTCATCGAAACCCATCTGATGGATAACCGAAAGCTCATGATCTAAGCGCTCACGATAAACTTTCCCCTCTGGTAAGTTTACTTCTGCTGTTTCGCGAAGAAGTTCTGCCGCATTTCTTCTCCTATCAAATTGAGGCAGCTCTAATTTTTCACTAAAATCATAAGAAATATCTTGAACCAAATGCTCAAGATTTGCCAAAGCCTGTGGGTTATTTTGCCTATAGAAATTTTCGTAAAATTCTGGTCGTTGTAAAAGCTGGTCGTTTGATAAGGTCAAACTCTGATTATAGGGTCTAAGATCACGAATCGCATGCAAAACTTCTAAGCTCTCATTATCTGACAAAGTGAGATAGCGCACCGGCTGAAAAGGCAAGGCAGGAAGCTTGAACGACATTTTCCCTGTCGTATGAGTAGAAATCCCAACATATATTTCTGCTTGAATCTGAGACAGGACAGATAGATTGGCATAGGATTCTGAGACAACTAAAGCCACATTATTTAGTAAGCCTTCAATATCTGAAAAGCGACGTCGACCATAGTTATGACTCGAAGAAATTTTTAAAAGATTTTTATATCCTTCCGTATTTTTCGCGATAAAGCTAACTGAAACAGGCAAGTTTTCCAACTCAAAAACCAGCTCTATTCCTATAATAGGCTGTAAGTTTCTTTTTTGCGCTTCTATCGCAAAGCGATAGGCTCCATGAAGATTTCCCACATCACAAATGCCCAGTTGTTTGTAGCCCTGTTTTTCTGCTATCCGCAGATAGTCTTGGACTCGAACAACACTATCGAGAAAACTATATTCCGTTTTGGTATTGAGTTGTGCGAACATATGGCCCCTTTCTGTTTATTTTTTACACTATTTTTCGCATTATTCTTGAATTTTAGTTCTAATAGTATTATACTTTATTTTGAAGAAAAATCGAAAGAAGAATCATTATGAAAGTACTTGTAACTCTTTTCTGGTCGGCTGTTATTGGCGAAGTTGTAGGTTACATTATAACTGCACTTGCTGGAGTACCTGACGAACCATTGAGCACTTTGATTGTCTCACTTGTATTCGGACTTTTCGTTTTACTTATTAGTGAAGTCGGAGTGGTTCAACCAAAGAAATAATCTCTCTTAAATGACCGATATATAAAAAAGCAGCTTTTAGTCTGCTTTTTTTGTTTCATGATAATCACTTTCCTGCTTTTCCCAGTAATGTTTATCTTCCTCGCTAATTTCTCTTAAGACACGGGCAGGATTTCCCACTGCAATAACATATGCGGGCAGATCTTTTGTCACTACTGCCCCTGATCCGACAATCGTTCCCTCGCCAATGGTAACACCAGGATTCACGATGACACCTGCGCCGAGCCATACACGATTTCCAATGGTGATTGGCTTTGCGTATTCAAGGCCACGAGCACGGACATCTGCATCAATAGGATGCAGCGGTGTAATCAGGCTCACACGAGGACCAAACATCACATCATCTCCAATAGTAATCGGTGCAACATCCAAAAAGATACAGTCGACATTGGCATAGAAGTTTTCACCAATATGCGTGTTAAAACCATAATCAACTTGAAGTGGCGGATTCACATAAATAGATTTTCCTGTACTTCCAAACAGTTGTTTTTCTAAGGCAATAATTTTTTCCTGTTCCAGTAGGCTGATTTGATTTATCTTTTGAGCAAGTGCCCTTGATGCTTGTGGATTATACTCTTTTTCAATCTTAGCTGCACTGTAAAGTTGACCTGAAATCATACGTTGATATTCTGACATGGTTCCCCCCCTCCCTCAATAATAAAACCAGTATATCAAATTATGATGGGAAACAATATTAAAAACTATACACAAAAAATCCCCAACTATAGGTAGGGATTTTTATTTTTACATGTTTTCAACAGCAGCTTTAACAAAGGCTTGGTAGAGCTCTTCTGGACGGTTTGGACGTGATTGTAATTCTGGGTGATATTGACAAGCAACGAAGAATTTCTTGTCTGTCAACTCAACGATTTCGACCAGACGGTTATCTGGGGAAACACCGGAGAATGTGAAGCCAGCAGCTTCAAACTGTTCACGGTACTTATTGTTAAACTCATAGCGGTGACGGTGACGACGTTGTACAACATCAACATCGTTATAAGCCGCACGTGCTTTAGTGTTTGCTTTTAGTTTTGATGGGTAAAGACCCAAACGTAAAGTTCCGCCCATGTCTTCAACATCGACTTGGTCACGCATAATATCAATGATTGGATACGGTGTTTCTGGATTTAATTCGTAAGAATGTGCCCCTTCCATGCCTAAAACATTACGTGCAAACTCCACGCAAGTCATTTGCATACCAAGACAGATTCCCAACATTGGTACATCATTTTCACGTGCATAACGGATGGCTGAAATTTTACCTTCTGAACCACGTTGACCAAATCCTCCAGGAACGATGATACCATGTGCATCTTTCAAGCGCGCAGCAGCATTGCTGTCATCCAAGTCATTTGCATTTACCCAGTCTAATTCGATATCACTGTCTACTGGATATCCGGCATGTTTCAGCGCTTCTGTCACCGAGATGTAAGCATCTGGCAGTTCTACATATTTACCAACCAAAGCAATTTTGACCTTTTTCTTAAGGTTCATCACGTGGTCAACCATTGCTGCCCATTCTGTCATATCAGCTGCAGGAGCATCAAGTTTCAAGTGATCACAAACGATTTGATCCATGTTTTGCTCTTGCAAGTTTAACGGGATTTGGTAGAGATGTTCCACATCAAGAGACTGGATAACTGCTTCAGGATCAACGTCACAGTACATGGCTACTTTGTCGCGCATTTCACGTGTGATTGGGACTTCTGTACGAAGCACCAACATATTGGCTTGGATACCATATTCACGCAAGGTTTTTGTCGCATTTTGTGCAATTTTGGTTTTTAACTCACCAGCTGCACGCAAGTGAAGGATTGGGACAGTGTGAATGTACATTACATTATCTGAACCAACTTCCGCTTTCATTTGGCGCAAGGCTTCAATGAATGGCAGGGATTCCATATCACCTACTGTTCCACCTACCTCAGTGATGATAACATCTGCATCTGTCATTGTCGCCGCACGCTTAATTTTTTCTTTTAGTGTATCTGTAACGTGAGGCACCATTTGAACTGTCGCTCCAAGGTACTCTCCTTTACGCTCTTTACGTAAAATTTCAGAGTAAACTTTACCTGAAGTTACATTTGAGTATTTATTAAGATTGATATCAATAAAACGCTCGTAGTGCCCAAGGTCAAGGTCTGTTTCAGCGCCATCATCTGTAACAAAAACCTCACCATGTTGATAAGGACTCATTGTCCCTGGGTCAATATTAAGATATGGGTCAAATTTTTGTACAGTTACTTTAAGGCCTCGGTTTTTGAGCAAACGTCCCAAAGACGCTGCAACAATACCTTTACCCATTGATGATGTACCACCACCTGTGACGAAAATATACTTAGTTGCCAATGCGAAATCTCCTCTGTTTTCTATATTAAGCCTGGGAAAATATGATGGAAAAATAGTTGCTTTTTATTTTTCCTAATGAGGCGCTTAGGCAAAGCTCCGTAGAGCTTGCCATCGAACATTTAGTGGTTTTAGCCACAAATGTGAGTCGCGAAATAAAAAAATAAGCTCCCTTTCGTAAGGGAGCTTCTGACTTTACCGCAAAAAGCGGTGCCCGAACATTATTTTATCTGATTTTCGTTTTTTTGTCAAGGTCCTTGATTTTATAGGGAGCAAAAAAGAGGGTAAGAATATCTCCCCTCCTTTTAGAAATTAGTGAATATCAGTAGGACTCGCGAGCAACTGGTTTCTCTCTGAGGTCATCTACTTCGACTTTATTTGTCATCTGCACCTCCCTCTTTATTGTTAAGTTCATTTTCTCACACTTTACCTTCATTACCAACTGATATGCAAATACAGGTATTTTACTGGTAGCTTGCACGTTCTCCACCTATAAGCTTAGGGCGTGATTTAAGAGCGGTGACATGCGCGCCCCCAAGTTCTTTTAGGACAGGTCGCACAGGGATTTGAACATGCTTCACGTGCATTCCAATAGCTGTGTCTCCAATATCAAGACCAGCATATGCCGTGATATGCTCAACTTCGACCGGTGCCTTAAAAAGCTTATAAGCTGCCACTTGCCCACTGCCTCCTGCATGGAGCTGCGGAACAACAGAAACGATTTCCAAGTCTTTTTTGTCTGCCAATTCTTGCTCTACAAGTAAGGCGCGGTTAAGGTGTTCACAAGCTTGGACAGCTAAATAAATCCCCCGCGTCTTAAGCGCCTCATAAATCGTTCCGACAATTACTTCGCCAATCTCTGCTGATGAATTCTTGCCAATCCTACCACCATTGACTTCGGAACTGGATAATCCTAGGACAAAAATTTGTCCGGGTTTTATCTCTGTCTTTTCAATAACATCTTCAATAATAATTTTTGTTTCTTCTTTAATTTGTTTTAAGTCCATGAAGCGCACCTGATTTCTTAAGAATTTCTGTGAGGAGTAAGGCAACGACAAAGCCTACACTGGTTTGCACAGCATTAATTGCCATATCTGGCAAGGCCACTGCTAAGCTTCCGACAATAAACATATCCGCCACAAAATAACCACCGACCATAACCAGAGTAGCCAGCAAGTAATTAAGTGCCTTGTTTTTTGTTGCTACACCCAAATAACCTTGTAGCCCATGAATGACTAAGGTGAAAAACATATATGCAGTATATCCAGCAATAAAGTCATTGAGAAAGCCTGCCAGGGCCCCAACGATTAAACCTTCACGTTTTCCAAGAAGCATCGCTGTCGTGAAAATACCCGCATCAAGTAAGGTAAAATAACCACCAGGAATAGGTATTTTCGTGAAATAGCCTAGTACAAATGTCAATGCAGCTAACAGCGCCAAGAGGGTTAATCTTTTAGTTGAGTACTTCATTTATCCTGCTTCCTTTTGCTTTTCAATGTTTGTTCAAACTCTACACCATAGCGCTTATCGGCAGACTTTGGTGTATTTTTTATTGATTTGACTACAAAGTCAACAGCTTCTCGTGTTGCTGCGGTTAACGTTTTGCCATTGGTCAACTCTGCGGATAAAACAGAGCCGAAAATATCTCCTGTACCATGATAAGCGCCAGGTAATTTTTCTGCAAAAACATAGTCAATCTGTCCAGTGCTTCTTGCGGCAGCAGCTCCAACATATTTTTCATCAAGCATGACACCAGTCAAAACGACATTTTTTGCCCCTCGTGCTTGTAATTTTTCGATGAGCATTTCAATGAAGGCTTCTGTCTGCACCCCTTCTTGATAGGGTGTTCCCGTTAGGAGGCAGGCTTCTGTAATATTTGGTAAAAGAACATCCGCATAAGGCAAGAGTTCGCCCATTTTCTCTACAAAATGCATGTCAAACACACTATAAAGTTCCCCGTGATCGGCCATAACAGGATCGATTATGGCAAGATTATCCGCATCTTTATATATATCGATCAACTCTTTGAGCACGTCAATTTGTTCGGCAGAGGCCATAAAACCACTGTAAATCCCATCCATATGGAGATTTAGTTCTTTCCAAGCTTTGATAATATTGCGCATTTCATCTGTCAAATCAAGATAAGTAAAGTTCGTAAAACCTCCTGTGTGTGTTGACAAAAGCGCAGTTGGTAAAAGACGGCATTCAATACCGTAAGCGCTTATAATGGGGAGTGCGACTGTTAATGAACAGCGCCCTACGCAAGAAATGTCATGAACAGCAACAACGTTTTTAGTCAAGATAGATTACCTCCTTGAGATAGAGCCCTTCTGGGGCCGCAGTCGGACCTGCTAGGTCACGATTTTTACTTTCTAAAATCTTTTTAATCTGTGAAACAGGCATCCGCCCGTTTCCTATTTTGATAACAGTTCCCATCATATTACGAACCTGCTTATAAAGGAAACCGTTACCACGAAAAATAAACTTGTAACTTTCTTCGTCAAGCTTCACAAGTTCAGCCTGAGTAATCGTCCGCACCTTGTCTTCAACCGTAGCACCAGCTGCTGTAAAGCCAGTAAAATCATGCGTTCCTATCAAATCCGCTAGGGCTTGCCGCATCAAATCTTCATCCAGATTGTAGCGAAAATGTGCACGATAAAGGCGGTAAAAGGGACTCCGAACTTTACTGTTTTCCAGAAAATACTCATAAATCTTTTCATGCTTGTTAAAGCGAACATGGAAGTCCTCTTCAACTTGTGTGACTTCATGAAAGGCAATATCCGATGGAGTTTGCGTGTCCAAAGCAAAACGTAAACGTTCCTCATCTCGCTGCCCTTGCAAATCAAAATGAATCCGCTGACCATGCGCATGGACACCTGAATCTGTTCGGCCTGAAGCTTGCAATATTACGGACTGATGAGAATTTAATTTTGTCAAGACTTTTTCAATCTCTTCCTGCACTGTCCGCTGATTGTTTTGCGTTTGAAATCCTGCAAAATTTGTGCCATCATAAGCAATCGTTGCCATATATCTAGTCATGCTTATATTATAGCAAAATCAAGTATATATTTGTCCAAGTGAATCTAAAATTCCCATTCATTTCCATTCTTTTTTACCCCCTCCAAAACTTCCTTTCCCCTCTTTACACCGTATAATAATTGAAACAGAAACTGTTTAATCAAAACATTGACATCAGTCTAGAGAAGAGTCAAAAATGCCCATGTCGTTTTTTGTATCAGAAAGATAAAGGACGGTAAACGTGCTTGAAGATAAAACTCCCAAAAATGAAAAAATACTTGACCAAGTAGACAAGAATACTATGATTAATACCTTTGTTTTTGCATTTTGACTAAAGCCAGCTTCCTTCTCTCTATCCAAAATACTTCATTTGAAAAGCAATGTTGCTGGTACTTAGCGTGTCTACTTCAACCATCAGTACTATGTTCATTTTCCTTTTATTCTCCCTATGAACCCGAAAAATAATTCGCTCCATATTAACTTCTTGCACTCTAACTATACTGATTATTTAAAATAGATTTGGCACAAGCCCCCTATAGACATAGAGATTCACCTATAAGAATAGCCCATTATGTCATAACATATGTACTATTTAACAAAAAACTCTCTGCCCTAACAGAGAGTCAATTCATTATGTAAATCATTCTTCTGAACTAATATTTGAAACATATTCACGGAATAAATTTACGATTCCCCAAGCGATAAAAACAAGAGGAATAAAAATTAACGGAGTTCCAAGTAGAGCATACTTAGTTGTAAAACCATCATTAGGAACCCAATGATAAACACAATAACTAAAAACATACAAGGCAAAGAATAAAACTAAGCCGATATCAACAGGAATATAAGTTTTCATATTCTCCTCCTTAAACTACTTTATAACTATAATCCCAATACTGGAATATATTTACATATGCAACAGCTGTCTTTGGAGTTTTAGAACTAACGGTTCCTGTTTTAATCCATTGGCGCTGAACTACTTTAACCTGTTTAAAATATGGACGAACTATAATTTGATACCTTTTACTTTTAGGAACAGTTATTGAATAACTTGTTCCATAAGTATAGCTCTTCCCAATAGTCACACCTAGCGAGCCTCCAATTGTAGCCTGACCAGCAGGATAAGAGTCACATATGGAAGCGCTAACCGAGCGACTTAAACTTGAAGATTGATTAACACTTAGCGTCGCCGGCCCTTTACCAATTGGACCAGTCTGCCACCCGCCATAATAATATTTATTAGTGGTTTTGCTATCAACTTTCCAAAAATAAGCAGTTGTAGAAATCCCTTTACTTTCTATCTTAGGAGGTGATAATTCTTCTGCAAACACAGATACAGTGGGGCCTACGGCTCCAGATAATAACAATAATAACGCACTTGATGAAAGAATTTTACTTATTAACTCTTTCATAGTAACTTTCTTTGATTTCTAGACAAATATTTTTGTCATTATGTGACCATACCGATGAAAATGTAGTCACTGCTATTGCTTCTCACTTTCCATGACAGTATCACCGCCTTTACTTTATTTTGGATTCCAACGCCGTATCGAAAGCGCTATCTTTATTTAAAGTCATTATATATGAATAAATCATCAATTACAAGCTATACAAGCAATTTTTAAGAAAAATAAAAATAGGTTAGGTACAAAACATAAAAAAGCCCCGCCACAAAGGCGGAGCGAGGTTTGGCATCATGATCCGAGGGGGATTCGAACCCTCGACCGTTCGCTTAGAAGGCGAATGCTCTATCCAGCTGAGCTATCGGACCAAAGTAAACAAGCAGAATTTTTCACTACCTGTCTAGTCTATCATATTTTTCTAATTGAAGCAATTATTGACCTGCATAAGGATTCGCATAGGTGGTTGTGTCATCTGCCACCGCTCCTCCAGCTCCTGGAACTGTAGTTCCATCTCCATAATAACCCGTTCCATCATCTGCTGCACCACTGTAGGGAACGCTAGGGGAGCTTGACTGCTCTGCACTACTCTTTGTCTCATCAGAAGATGCCGGCTTATCGCTTGTTGCAGCGCTGCCATCTGTTGACACATAGGCAGTTGAGTTGCTGCTGTCTAGTTTTACAAATGATCCGTCGACATCAATACCATAAACTGTTGATTTACCATGTTCTGTTACTGTTGCAGAGGGCATAAAATATGAACTTGGTGCATTTCCAGTCAAAGTTTCATAAGTAATCAAGTTGTCGCTTAAACGGTTTCCAGTCTCTTTTTGTAAAGAAGAACGGAGAGCATTTTGAACGGCAAGTGCTGTATTATTAGCCAAGAGTTGGTAAGAACCACCATCCGCTGGATTTGTATAACCAATAGCTTGATACTGAATCGAAACAACTTTATTAAAGCAATCCTTGTAGCCCAATAAAGAGGTCAAGGTAGAGCTATTGATTGGAATATTTGTCTTGATGTCCTTACTAATATCATTTAAGAATTTTTGATACTGTGTAATATTATTCAGCGCCAATAATTTTTTCATGACTGCAGAAATAACTTCTCGCTGATGCGCTGCACGTCCATAGTCGCCATTAGGTAAATGATGGCGATCACGTGCATAAACAAGCGCTTGTCTTCCATCAATGTGCTGTTTCCCTGGTGGAACTTGCTCCGTATATTCTGGTTCGGTATCGGAGATGTAGAGCGTCTGCCCTGTTGTATTGTCAATATCAATACCCCCAACATCGTTCACCAAATTGACAAGCCCATCAAAGTTAATCATCAAGAAGTTATCAACAGGGATTCCCGCTTGATCACCAATGGTTTTCAAAGCATACTCAACGCCTGTTTCCAGCCCGCCAGCATTATATCCCATTGGATAGGCGGCATTCACTTTCTGTGTCGAAACAGCATTTCCTTTTTCATCCAGAATGTTAGACATGATATCTCGTTCAATAGATACCATTGTCGTTGTATTCGTTTTTGGATTAAGCCTCATGACAATTTGGGAGTCAGAGTTGCCATCCCAACTGGTTGATCCTCCACGACCAGCTCCGCCTGTATCAACACCCATAAGTAAAATAGTTAAAGGCTCTGTAGCTTTGATAATGTTTTCTGCATCTGCATTACCTGCTTCAGCATAAGTCTTTGAGAAGGCTTGTGTTGTGCTATTTAAGACTGTCGATACATAGACAGTAGCTGCTCCTGCCGTTAAGGCGATGATTCCCATAATCATCAGCAGCGATTTTTTCCAAAGTTTCATAGTAAGATTATATCAAATTTTTACGAATAAACAACAAGAGATGCAAAAAGCTCCATGGCAAATCCACAAAAAAGGCGTAAGAATAACAAACGTCCCAGACCTATTTCTTCCTAAAATGAGTAAAAAACTCGTTAAAACACTGTAAAAAAAAATAAAAATTCCAGCAAAGACTGCGTGCATCCATTATCTCACAAAAATGTGCTGAATAAGTCTTTGTTATCTGCAAAAATCACTAGAAAAACTTCACCATAACATAGACATCTATCAAATTTCCATGCTCATCACGTGCACCGTATTTTTGAATGGCCTCTATCGTAAAACCAAATTTTTCATACAAGTGGATGGCTGCTTTATTTCGTTTTTGGACTGTGAGTTCTAAACGCTTTAATACTCCTATTTCCTCCACCCATTCGAGAGCATCTTCAAAAAGAAACGTCCCTATGCCATAACCTTGAAACTTTGAGGCGACCGCAATAAAAATATCTCCAATATGGCGGACACGATAATGAAAATCAGCAGTAATATGCAAAACTCCCGCAATTTCTTCTCCTAAAAAGGCAAGGAAATAAGCATTGTTATCCTTCTGGAAAAGTTGTTCCAAATATTCTTCCATCTGAGACTCGGTCATCAGTATTCCTGCCTCATCCAAGGTCAAAAAATGGCTCTCCTTACCAACCTGATCAAGAAAAGCAATCAATTTTGAGCTGTCTTTCTTCCTTGCCTCACGAATAAGTAACTCTGTACTCATAACTGTCTTAAAAGCCCTTCGTAGCGTTGCCCGTGCGGGATAAGTTCTAACTCACGTACCGCATCTGTAGCAAAGCCGTCCACATATTTATCCAGCCTTACTTCCAAATAATGGTCCGGCAAAGCTGAACCCAGAAGTTCCCCCCACTCAATAACTGAAACACCATCACCAAAAAGATAGTCATCAAGATCAAAGCTATCGGGATCATCACCTGCACGATAAACATCCATATGATACAGGGGAAGTTTCCCTTCATCATATTCACGGACAATGGTGTAAGTTGGACTCTTAATCATCTGGTGAATGCCCAGACCTATCGCTAAGCCTTTTACAAAGGTCGTTTTTCCCGCACCAAGTTCACCTGTCAGCACAAGAACATCCTGTGCTTGAAAGAAGCTGCCCAAATGCTCGGCAAAGGCTAGCATCTCCTCTTCATTTACTTTTAATTTCATAGTATTCATTATAACATAGTTCTGAATATGTCAATTTATTTCTTCTTATCTGTTAGCAACTCCTCTAAGGCAGATCTATTTCCACCACCAGCAGTTGCCAAATTTCCAGTAGACACTCTTTGACTAACGTATTATAGACTCTAAGTTTATCATCATTATTTACAATCACATCAGACATAATCCCCCATAGGATTATGCCCGATACTTTCATAATCAATCTCATACGATTTAATTATCCCTTCTGGTATTAAGGCCTTTTGCTATAGATTCTTCAGTCCTCACTCTATCTCCTTTTTGGCTTCCTCACTCGTCACCACGCTTAGCATTTCATCCTAAAATTGTTTCTTATCCATATAAAGCTTCCCTCCAATCTCTAAAATAATAACAATGCGTACAGCAATTAAAATACCCATTGATACTAAAGGTTTCTTTTCTCACATTCTTATTTCATCATTTTGTTTTCTACTCTATCAGCAACTCTAAATATCTCAAAATCAAATAAAAAGCTCACTACGGCCTTATTCTAAAAAATGTACAAAACAAAAAATGCTGACCTAGTTGATTTCAGCGCGGGTTCTCTGCAATAGAACAATAAGTTCTACTTGACATTTTTGCTTGTCAAGCTTATGCAAAATAGCCTTTTCACCTAGTTTGCATTTCCTTATAGTTTCACTTAATTCTCAAAATTGATGCACCATAAAAAACTCTCTTTTTCTATGTCGAAAAGAGTGTTTTTGCTGTTAATGTTATTGGTTGATGATTAAAGCAGGACGAACGCCTCCTGTGCCTGGGAAATCTGTAACAGGAGAAGGGATGAGTTGTCCCATCTGACGTTGGCGCACGTTCCAAGCAAGATCTAATGTTGCAGGAGTACGTAACCACCAGAAACTGCTTCTAGCTCCTACACGTCCTGCATGATTTTGGAAGCCTTGTTCAGGACCTGATAAGCGCACCACATCTGCCAGAGAAAGGGCAAAGGCACGGCCCGAACCAGTGCTCGCAATAGTCGTCACATCATTGACCACAGCGCCTAAGGCTGCTTCATTAAAGTTGGAAGGTAGGAAGCGTATGCCATAGTCTGGATTCCACTGAACAGCTCCATCCGCGACACCAGGGACACTCTCTGGCGCAGGAACATTGACAGGACGAACCATAGCCTTCACTTCATCATCAAGTCCCGCGTACCAAGAAACCAACTCATCATTCTGCTCTTCCCAAGAAACATTACGAATTGCTTCATTGCGAATAATCATGTGATTGCCATTACCCATATCTTCTAAGTAACGGTACTGCTCCCCTTCCATAGTGAAGACACGACCAGGAAGCATAGCATCAAAGTTAAAGGCTGATGGTGGAGAGTCTACATCAGCACGGGGATTAGAACCCTCGCCGTCCATCGCGTTGTTTCTGATACCTGTGAGGAAGTCAGCCAAGTTACCCGAAGCACCTGCCTCATCTGTAAACTCTTCGCCCGGACTGATAAGTTCGCTGTCCACATGGATACCGTAGTAGTAAGAGCCGTTAAAGACAGTATCTTCAATGGCATCCAGCATTTCTGCCGCATCTAACAAGTAAGAAGTCGCTTGACCTGGCTCTAGTAGAGAGGCCCAATAGGCCCAACCTGTTTCATGGTCAATAACCCAGAAATCACCAATTTTTTGATAGTCTTGTAGATTGTTCCACTGCTCGATAGTCATAGGTGCCCGCTGTTGCTGCAAGTTCTGAGCTGCAGTATGGTTAGCTATGACTCCTGGCCAAGTCGTTCCTTGGCTGCCATTCTCGTATTCATCATTTTCAGACCAGTAAGCATCAGTTCCAGCACCGGGATGAGTGGCACCATCCGTAACGCCATCTGTCGCTCCGCCACCTGCAATATAGTCTCGGGCATGACCTGCANTCCGCCACCTGCAATATAGTCTCGGGCATGACCTGCAGCAGCTGTCATCAGGTCCAAGTTATCATGGTTGAAGGTGGGCATATACCAAGGAGCGAATTCTCCTTCACGGCTCCAGCCAAAGGTCAAGCGTGAGTAACGGTTGAAGGCATCAGAGTTTCCAACATTTGCACGGACATTTATATTGTCTGAGCTTGGAATCCAGGTGGTCCAGCTGTCAAGTTGGTCGCGCTGACTGCCAGAAACTAAGGGCGTGAAGTCCGTCTCACCCGTTTGTCGGGTTTCTAGAAACTCGGACAGCCGTATCCGTGCCATAATAGGCCGTTCGCCATAGTTTTCTACGAAGACGTCCTTATTTTCGGTGTCTCGGTTGTAGTAGTCGTGAACACGACCACCGACATTAACTTGAACGTCATTCAGCCGGTCATTGATGGCCCGCTGGTTGAAGGCTTGGAAGGCGAAGGTGCCGCCTACTGCAAGTAACAAGTGCGACAGAAGCACGAGGTTGCGCAGCCGCCGCTGTTTTTTCTTTTCTGGTGTTATAAACTCCTCCTTTGACGTAACCTGTGGTTTTGTATTTTCATTACAACTTCATTTCTAATGTTACGTCCACTTTCTGAGTCTATAGTATAAAAAAAAAAAAAGGTCAAATGAAATGAGTGTTTGATGAGAAAGCAGGGATTCAGTAATCTTGTAAAATCAAAAAATGCAAGAGCATCTTAATCTCTTGCATATCCCATGCATCGCCTACATGCTTCATCTTTCTTTGAAGCTATCCTTTTTCTCACAAACAAAGAGCACCTATACCAAGCTCTAAAGTTGTTTAGCCTTGGCTTCCCCCACAACTTCTGCCCCAGATGCGAAGCCATAGTTCATATTCAAATCTTCCAAAGCTTTAGCCGTATTTGTGATCAAAACAGTGGTCGTCAAGGGGAGGTTAGCCTTTTGTATCTCGGACCACTTCACACTCCCAATTTTTTCACCCCCTTTGACAAAATCACCAATTTTCAGGTTTATGTCAAAAGGTTCACCATTTAAACTCACAGTATCAATGCCGATATGTAGGAAAATATCAAGACCATCTGTTCGGCGCAATCCTACCGCATGCCCCTGGCTAATAGTCACTCTTCCACTTACAGGACTGTATATTTTCGCTGTCGTACTTGTAGCTGTTGGTTCAATAGCATAGCCCTCACCCATTAGTTTTTGAGCAAAAATATTTTCGGAAACTTTTGTTAGTTCAAAGACTTCACCATCCATAGGTGCATAAAGTTTACTGTCTTCAAGGGGCACTTTCTCTCTGCGGCTGTTACCAAACATCATTTTTCCTCTTTTACGTTTTGTTATGGCTCATCAATATTTACGCTTAAAATATCATCTTATTATTTCATTTATCTTAATTGTAACACATTTAACTTCACTAGTCACATTAAGTAATTTAGTCAACAGCGAGGTTACAGTATTTAATAATAGCCCCATAGCCTATCTTCTTGCGTGAAAGAAGTTAGACATCATACCACAGTTTATAAAAAAGAGACCCGCTAGGAGTCTCTACGCTATAAATCGTTTAACTTTACACACGGTGAAAACATCTCATTATAGTTTTACACCAATTTCTTCTTTCACGACATCAACAATTGTATCAACAACATCGTTCACTTCTTCATCGGTTGGAGCTTCTGCCATAACGCGAAGAAGAGGTTCTGTCCCACTTGGACGCACTAAGATACGGCCTTTGCCATTCATTTTTTCTTCCATCCTTGCAATCACTTCGCGAATGGCTGGGATATCCATTGCCCCTTCTTTGGCAGCATTATTTGCCACACGGACATTCACCAATTTTTGTGGATAGATAGCTACTTCGGCGGCTAATTCTGATAACTTTTTCCCTGTTTCACGCATTACCTTTAAAAGTTGAATGGCTGAAAGTTGACCGTCTCCTGTTGTATTATAATCCAAGAAGACCATGTGACCTGACTGCTCTCCTCCAAAATTGTAATTGTTTTTACGCATTTCTTCAACAACATAACGGTCACCTACAGCAGTCACAACAGAGTTCATACCAGATTCTTCAAGCGCTAAGTGAAAACCGAGGTTAGACATTACAGTTGTTACAACGGTATCTTTTACCAATCGTCCTCGCTCAAGCAAGTATTTCCCGACAATAAACATGATCTTATCGCCATCTACTACTTGACCTTTTTCATCAACTGCAATGAGGCGATCTGCATCTCCATCGAAAGCCAGACCAATGTCGCTCCCCGTTTCCAGCACTGTATCTGCTGTTTTTTCTGGATGAGTAGAGCCAACACCTTCATTAATGTTGAGACCATTTGGATTTTCACCAATCACTGTTAACTCTGCATTTAAGTCCGCAAAAACGGCACGAGCTGATGTATATGCAGCACCATTGGCTGTATCCAATACAACCTTGTAGCCCTCAAAATCACCCTCAGCTGTTGCTTTCAGAAATGCCTGATATTTACGAACAGCTTCATTGTAGTCATGTAAAATACCAAGCCCTTCAGCAGATGGTCGAGGCAACTTGTCTTCTTCTGCATCAATTAGCGCTTCAATTTCTAGTTCTTTGTCATCGTCAAGTTTAAAACCATCTGATCCAAAGAATTTAATCCCATTGTCCAAAGCTGGGTTATGACTCGCAGAAATCATTACTCCTGCAGAAGCCTCTTCTTTACGGACTAAATAGGCAACACCTGGTGTGGCAATAACGCCTAAGTCATAGACTTCGATCCCCACAGATAAAAGCCCAGATATTAGACTTGTAGAAAGCATTTGCCCAGAGATACGCGGATCACGCGCAACATACACCTTAGGCGTTCCAACTTCGTGCTGACTAAGAACATAGCCTCCAAACCGTCCAAGCTTAAAAGCCAGCTCTGGCGTCAATTCCACATTTGCTTCTCCACGAACACCATCTGTTCCAAAATATTTACCCATTTTATTTTTCTTTCCTTTTCACTCAACTATTTTTTTACCGGAGTCAATGTGACTTCTACTTGACTCGGTTTAACACTTACTCCATCTGCTTGGATATCACCATTCACTGTTTCTTTCTGCGTAACGCCAGATATGCTTACTGTCGCATCTACGCTATCAACTTTATCCAGAGCACTTTGTTCTCCTGAAATCGTCACTGTTTTATGCGAAAGTGACGTTTTTATATCCGAGAGACTTTGATCCATGGTCCCTGTTTTTTTCACATGAACAGGAACTGTTTTCGAAGGCTTCTCTACACTTACTTTCATCTGAACTGTGGCAGGACTGATTTGTGCAGGAAGTAATTTGCCATCAGCATCAACAGCGTGCAATGTCACTGTACCAGAGTAATCATCGTTCAGGTAAGCATCACTTGGCAAGGCCGCCTGAATAGCATGAATTTGCTTAATGCTGCTCTCTCCCGCTGTTACTTTAACTTTTTCTTGACTCAGATTTATATCGTTAACTTTAAAACCTTCTGGCAGTTGAGCTTCCTCAATCACAGGTGTAACGTTAAACTCTGCACTGGCTTTTTTCTCTAAGCGAACCGTCAAGGTCGTCGGTTCAATCTGTGCATTGATCCCATTGGGAAGCTGCTGAATCCGAACAGGCATTGTGACCGTTCCTTCTCTGGCATTGGATAAATCCACGACAAGATAGAAATTGCGCGAATCTGGATTTTCTTCCGTACTGATTTGCACGCGATTGTAGCTGGTCAAATAGACATTTGCTGTATTATTGTAACCACTAGCAAAGTACTCGTCCGTATTATACTTAAGCTCAATGGGAACATTGGAAATGGTCGTCGCATAAACCTCTCCGGTAGTCGAATTTCCTTGATTTCTCAAGGCAACGGAACTAGCATTAAAAAACAAAATAACTGCAAAGAAAATTGATGCTAATATTGTAAAAAGCTTTGAAGCGAAAAAATTATTTTTCATTATTTTTTGCCTCCTGTTTCTTCTGGTCCTAAAATAGCAGTGAGTTTTTCATGGAATACTTCTTTTGAAATATCTGCATACAATTCACCATTATAGGCAATTGATATTCCTCCGGTTTCCTCTGACACTACAAGCACTAGAGCATCTGAAGCCTCTGAAAGACCGATAGCTGCTCGGTGACGTGTACCAAATTCTTTCGAAATACCCATTTTTTCAGTTAGGGGGAGATAGGCGCTAGTTACAGCAATTTTGTCGTCTTGAATGATGACAGCTCCGTCATGTAAAGGCGTATTAGGAATAAAGATATTGATAATCAGTTCGCTAGAGATATCCGCATCCAATCTGATTCCTGTCGAGGCATATTCACTCAAAGTTTGTGTCCGCTCAATGGCAATCAGTGCACCGATTTTACGTTCGGACATATAGGAAAAAGACTTTTCATAGGCATCGATGTAACTGTTTATTGACTTAGCACGGCCTGCAGATAGACGATTTGGTGTGCGCCCTAAGCCTTCTAGAGCTCTGCGAATTTCTGGCTGGAAGATAATAACACCGGCAATGGCTCCGTAAGTAATCACTTGGTTCAGTAGCCACTCCAGTGTGGTCAGTCCTATTAGACCTGCGACTATTCTTATAAGCACAAAAATGATAACACCGCGTACCAGACTAACCAGCTTCGTTCCTTGGACAAAACGCATAGCTAAATAAAGGAAAAAGCTAACAATGGCGATGTCAATAATCGAAATGATGACGCGCAAAGGCGACTGATTGAGTTCCAGTATTTTTTGCCAAAAATCAAGATTAAAGATTTGACTAAAATCACTCACATACTCCCCTCCTTACTGAATTATTCTTTTCTATTATAACAAAAAAAGCAGAAAAGCGGCTCTTATCTGATATATTAGGAGTCTCAAACTTTTCCAAATAAATTAGTGCCCCCTTCTATAATTCTCTCCCCTCTTCAACATCTCACGAAAAAACAGCGCCCTACTGTCGCTGTTCCTCTTTTTATTTCGCCTCCTGAGCTTGACGTGCCGCCTTTCTTGCCGCACGTCTTGCTTCACGTTCAGGATCCACGGGACGCATTTTACGTTCTCTTTTTTCACGCACGGGTCTCTCAACTTTCGTACCAGAGCTCTTGCTTTCCCGTTCTATAAATTTATCATAGTCCCCTGATACACGTGCATACCTTAGGAATTTTTTCCTTGCATCACTTGCTGCTTTTGCATAGAGCAGTTCTGCCTGCTCTGCATTGACTTTCATAAGGTTTGCAAAACGCGATTGTTTCATGAGAACTTCTCTTACTTTTGTAAAGTCTGGGCGTTTGAAATCTAAAGTGAGTGGATTTTTTCCTGCTTCCTCAAGTGCTGGATTATAGCGATAAAGCTGCCAGTAACCACTATTTACTGCCGCTTTTGCCTCATCAAGAACTTTACTCATTCCTTCATAGTTGCCGTGTGCGATACAAGGTGTATAGGCAATGATCAGTGAAGGTCCTTTATGTTTTTCTGCCTCATCGAAAGCCTTGATGGTCTGCATCATATTGGCACCGCTGGCTATTTGAGCAACGTAGACATTGCCGTAAGTCATAGCCATAAATCCTAGATCCTTCTTAGCGGCAACTTTCCCGCCAGAAGCAAACTGTGCGATAGCACTGGCTGGCGTGCCCTTGAAAACTTGTCCCCCAGTATTAGCATAAACTTCATTGTCCATGACCAGAATATTCACATCTGCACCACTTGCAATAACGTGATCTAAGCCACCAAAACCAATGTCATAGGCCCAGCCATCACCACCAAATATCCATTGTGTAGGTTTAACAAACTGGTCTTTCTCTTTATAAATTTCTTGCAGGACTTCTGATTTTTCTTTTTCCTCTTTTAATAAAGCCTTGAATTTTTCAGCACGCGCGCGCGTTCCTTCAGAGTCATCCAAATGTGTAAGCCAATCTTTAGCTAGATCCGTTAAGTTTTCAGACATTTCTGGCAGGGCAGATTTAACGGTCTCAGCAAGTTTTTGACGCCGGGTTTGACTGGCAAACCACATGCCATAACCATACTCCGCATTGTCTTCAAAAAGCGAGTTGGACCAAGCGGGACCTTGCCCCTCATCATTAGTTGTATAGGGCGCAGCCTGCGTTCCACCGTAAATTGATGAACATCCTGTAGCATTGGAAATCATCATGCGATCCCCAAACATCTGAGTCAAAAGTTTGATATAAGGTGTTTCACCACAACCTGAACAAGCCCCTGAGAATTCAAAGAGCGGTTGATTAAACTGCGTACCTGCGACCGTACCGGGACGAGCTGGGTTTTCCTTTTGCTTGAGTGTCATTCCAAAAGCCCAGTTTACAGCTTGCTCTTTTTGACTCTCATAAGATACCATCTTAAGTGCTTCTCCCTTTTTAGGACAAGCTTCTACACAAAGGCCACAACCGGTACAATCTTCAATTGAAACCTGAATCCGATACTTGAGGCCGTCTTTACCCCGATAATCCATAACCTGAAAGCCTTCTGGAGCTACATTCCATTCATCTTCGTCTGCAAGGAAAGGACGAATAGCCGCATGTGGACAAACAAAGGAGCACTCATTACATTGGATGCAAGCCTCCCCATTCCACTCAGGAACTTCCAGAGCTATACCACGTTTTTCAAAGGCCGAGATGCCTAAGGGACTACTTCCAGCAGTGACATTAGTAGCTACATCCTGCACAGTCAGCTGCTCTCCCTCAAAGGCATTGACCTTATCTAGGAAATTAAAAACATATCGCTTACGCGCAGTTTCTGCTTGGACTGCCTTTGCTTCTGCCACTTCGACTGAGCCCCAAGTTTCTGGTACTTTTACCCTGTGAAGATGCGTCAAGGCTTCTTCCATGGCTTGTAGATTTTGCGCTACGATTTCAGGTGATTTTCGCGCATATTTTTGTGCATCTTGTTTAAGAATCTCATAAACCTTATCAAAAGGCATTATCTCTGCAAGCTTAAAGAAAGCCACTTGCATGATTGTATTGATGCGCCGCCCTAGTCCTGTCATTTGGGCAATCTTTGCCGCATCAATGCTATAAAACTGGATATTATTTTCTGCAATATAATGTTTTAACTTGCTTGGCAAATTACGGTCAAGTTGCTCATCTGTCCAGCCTGTATTGAGAAGGAAAACACCGCCTTTTCGTAAGCCTTTTAGCAAGTCATATTGGCGGACGTATGTTGTATTATGACATGCAACGAAGTCAGGATGGGAAATCATGTACTCTGACTGAATCGGGTGATCACCAAAGCGTAAATGACTTACTGTGAGTCCGCCGGATTTTTTTGAATCATATTCAAAAGCACCTTGAACATATTTATCTGTGTTGTCTCCGATAATCTTGATTGCAGCCTTATTTGCTCCTACAGTACCGTCTGAACCAAATCCCCAAAATTTTGCTTGATAGGTAGATGGTGAGGTAAGATCAAGACCATCTTGGATAGGTAAAGACAGCCTTGTTACATCATCTTCTATACCAATGGTGAAGCTCTTGGTGACTTTTTTATTTCGCAAATGTTCAAAAACAGCTAAAATATGCTCGGGCCGCGTATCTTTCCCCCCAATACCATATCGTCCACCGCTTACTGAGATATCATAATCAAAAAGTACATCCCTAACATCCAGTAGGAGAGGTTCAGCATTACTTCCCGCTTCTTTAGTACGGTCAAGCACTGCGATTGACTCTACTGTTTGAGGTAATTTTTCCAAGAAGTTTTCCGAAGGGAAAGGACGGTAAAGGTGTATATTAAGAAAACCGACTTTTCTCCCTTGAGCATTGAGATAATCAACTGTTTGCTTAATTGTACCTGCAACAGACCCCATGCTTACAATGACTTCCTCTGCATCTGGTACACCATAGTAGTCAACCAAATCATAATCTGTCCCCCGCAACCTGTTGATTGCTTTCATATACTTTTGGACAAGAAACGGAAGTTCATCGTAATAAGGGTTAACTGTTTCACGTTGTTGGAAATAGATATCCGCATTCTGATTAGTTCCTGAAACAGTGGGATGATCGGGATTCATTGCACGGTTACGAAAGGCTGCAAGCTTCTCCTGGTTGATTAATTTTGCTAAATCTTCATAGTCTAGCACATCAATTTTTTGTATTTCGTGTGAGGTGCGGAAGCCATCAAAAAAGTTCAGGAAAGGCAGGGAAGCCTCAATGCTTGTCAAATGTGACACAGCTGATAAATCCATAACTTCCTGAACACTGGAGGCCGCCAGCATGGCAAAACCTGTCGAACGTGCGGCCATGACATCCGAATGATCTCCCGAAATATTAAGTGCCCCAGTAGCTATAGCACGCGCAGCGACATGAATAACTCCTGGAAGGAGTTCTCCCGCCATTTTGTACATATTGGGCAACATGAGCAAAAGGCCTTGAGAAGACGTAAATGTCGTTGCCAAGGCTCCCGCCTTTATGGCACCATGCAGAGCTCCAGCAGCTCCTGCCTCTGACTGCATCTCACTTAATTTTACAGTCTGTCCCCAAATATTTTTTCGTCCTGATATCGACCAAGCATCTGTATAATCTGCCATTGGCGAACTTGGAGTAATGGGGTAAATCATTGCAATCTCAGAGAAAGCATACGCCACATGGGCTGCGGCCATGTTCCCATCCATAGTTTTTTTCATAATAAAAGTCCTTATGTAAAAGCATTTATTTGATTTCCCATCAGCAGAAACGGTGTCATTTGTTCCTGATGTGGACATTTTCCCGAAAAACCAAGAGCTCTTACGCTTAAATTTTTGACTACTACTATTTTAACACTTTTAACTATTGTCACCATTGCTAATGAATGTCAAATACTTTTGACAAATTAAAGCAAAATACAAATAAAAAGATACTTTTAATCAAGTAGCCGTGAGGTTGGACTAAATCATGAATAAAATTGAAGTCCACCTTGTTGGGAATCGCTTGTAAATAGCGGCCTTGACTCAACAAGGCTTAAAAGACTAAATACAGTTTGAGCAGTATTATCTTGTCAGTAAGGCATTAAGACACCCCCAAAAGGCTTATTTACCTCCTTTTTATCACTTTTGCCCATAAAAATAGACAAAGCGAAATCCACTTTGTCTACAGTCTGTGATACTTTTAATTAAGTATTTTATTTTTCTCCCAAATCTCCATTAAATAGGCTAACGTTAAAAAGTCTGTCCTGGGAACTAAAGCAATGTCAGAACCTAGCTCCTCTTTGCATCCTACGCCAACAGGCAAACTTCCCGCTGCTTTAATGGCTGAAATTCCTGCTTGGGCATCCTCAATTCCAATGGCTTCATCTGTGGAAACACCCACTCCCGCTGCTGCTGCTTGAAAAATATCTGGTGCTGGTTTTGAGGCTGCAACTTCTTTTGGATTTGCTATAAAATCAAAATAAGGGGTTAATGCCATGCGCTCCAAAAGAATCGGACCATTTTTAGAAGCTGAAGCCAAGGAAATTTTAATGCCGCTGTCCTTTAATTCTTGCAGCAACTCTAAAATCCCTGGATAAACATCTGCTGGACTGACTTTTTGAATCATCTGTAAATAGTTGTCATTTTTCCGTTTCGTTAGTCTGGCAAATTCTTCCACAGAGAAGTCATTTTCTCGCTTCCCTAAAGACAATATTTTTCTCAATGAATCCTCACGTGAAACGCCTTTGAGTTGCTCATTAAATGTGCGATTGACCCCTTCAATCCCCAGTTCTTCCGCTAAAGTTCTCCATGCTTGATAATGGTATTCTGCAGTATCTGTAATCACTCCATCAAGATCAAATAAAACTGCTTTAAACATGCGCAATTTCTCCAATCTCAAATATTTTAGTTTGGCCTTTGAACTTAATCTTAAATCTCAGCCCTTTTATCGCCTGTGGGAGATTATTTTTAACTGAAAAACCCTCAGATGTACGATGCAAACCTGCAAAGCCATAGATTAAGCCTAGCCAAGAGCCACCCATATTGGCAGCATGAATGCCATGACTCGCATTTCCCTGTAAGTCAGTCAAATCCATTGTAGCAGCATCTTTAAAGAATTCATAAGCTAAATCATGACGACCCAAATGGCTCGCAACAACGCCATAAACCGCACGGGACAGGCTACTGTCATGGGTGGTCAGAGGTTCATAGTAATCAAAGTCACGCCCCATTTGTTCACTCTTTGTCTCGTTGGCAAAAATCATATGCGCAAGTAAAGTATCTGCCTGCTTTAAGACTTGATGCTTATAGATTTTCATCGGATGATAGTGGAGGAGGAGAGGATACTTTTCTGAAGGCGTATCTTCAAAATTCCAGACTTCTTTCGTCAGGAAAGATTCATCTTGCGGCGTAATCCCAGCTCCATTGACAGGTACGAAATACATCTTTTGAGCAGCTTCATCCCAAAGTTGACTGTTCTCGTCCTCATCACCAAATTTTCGAGTAAGTTCGGCTGCGTATTTCAAATTTTGTTGGGCCATCTTATTCGTATAGTAATTATTATTAACTAGGGCTGTATACTCATCCGGCCCAGTCACTTCATGAATTTCAAAACCTCGGTTTGAAAAGAAACCGTAAGATAACCAAAAGTTGGCTGTTTCATAAATAACTGATTTGGCTGTTTCCATAAAGGCATCATCGCCCGTGACTTCGTGATAAAGTTTAAAAGCGTGTGCAATATCTGCATTGATATGAACTTGTCCCGTTCCTGCTGGAAAATAGGCTGAGGTTTCTTGACCTGAAATTGTCCGCCAAGGATATAAAGCACCTTTAAAATCAAGTTCTGCTGCTCGCGCTTGTGCGGCAGGCAGGATATGTAGACGATAGGCTAGGAGTTGCTTAGCTAGTTCTGGCTGCGTATGAATAAAGAAAGGCAGCAGGTACATTTCAGTATCCCAGAAATAATGCCCCTCGTATCCCTCACCTGTCAGACCTTTCGCTCCAAAGTTTGTCTTTCCATCACGCCCAGCAGAATTAAACAGATGAAAAAGATTCACTCGAATGCCTTTTTGCAACATATCATCCCCATTAATTTCAATATCGGAACTCTCCCAAAAAGCAGCAAAGATTTCAACTTGTTGCTTTTTCAATGCCTCATAAGAGTGGGGCTCAAAATGATTGGTCTTCGAAATTTGGTAAAGCTGTGTCAGTGTAACATCCTGACCTTCTCTTAAGTCAACTGTCCCTTCAAAGGCATCGAATTTAACATATATTTTCAATTGACTGTTTAAAGTTTGATAGCAATTCCCTTCTTGGCGCATTTTTGTACTGGCTTCACGCACACGTGGATCAAACACTTTATCTGCTTGAGGTTGAATCAACCGTGCCTTTTTCGTAATCTTAGCCTGACCAGAAAAATTCAGTGCTGATATCGTCCAGTGTTGGGCATAAACCTGTCGATCTGCATGACTTGCAAAAGATTCCAAAGTCAGCATAATCTGTTTCCCTGATGCTGTTTCATAGACAAACTTTTCATGAAGTAAACCTGTTTGCATATCTAGGCAGCGCTCCTGATGTTTTAAAACTTCAAGTTCTTCGCCATCTATTTCGATATCAATTCGACGTAAATCAAACAGTTTTATCATTGTTTCATGATGTTTAGCATAACCATAAGCGTTCTCTCCATAGATGATTTCATGTGTTTCATAAAACCCATTAACGAATACACCAGGCGTAGCTTGTGCTGTAGCTATAGGTTCACTGGCACGTATCCCCATAAAACCATTAGCTTGTGCGAAGAGTGTTTCAATATTTCCTGAAGAATGGTTGCCCAAGTCCTCAAGTCGTAATTCAAAGTTTTTCATTATTTATTCATCCTCGTTTTTATTTCTCCCCATCCATACGTACCCCTTGTAAGAAGTAACGGTTAAAGATGATGTAGAGGAGGATAATGGGTAAAATCGTGAGGATTGAAGCTGCCATCACGCGGTTCCACATCTGTCCCCCTTGGTCGGCAGATTGTAACATTTGAAGACCTACAGTTATCGTAAATTTACTCTGTGTTTTCAAATAAAGCATTGGCGAGAGGAAATTGTTCCAAAAGCCCATGAAGACGAAAACACCCTGTGTTGCAATGGATGGTTTGGCCAAGGGCATAACAATGCGAAAGAAAGTTCCTACCCGTGACAAGCCATCAATACGTGCAGCTTCTTCAACATCTTTAGGAAAATTCAAGAAAAACTGACGCATCATAAAAATATTGGAAATATTGATTGCCATAGGTAAAATCAAAGCAGCAAAGGAATCCATCATGCCCAAGTTGTGGATAATCAAATAGTTCGGAATTAGGAGGACTTGCGTTGGAACCATCATCATCGCTAAAATGCCATAGTAAATGCGTTGACGTCCGGGAAATTGGAGACGCGCTAAGGCATAACCAGCCATTGTATTTAAGAAAAGATTCACCGTTGTACCTATAACAGAAATAATAATGGAATTCATCAACCACTGTGGGAAGAGAGAACCTGAAATAGGATCAAAGAGATATTGGTACTGTTCCAAGGTAAAATTATCAGACCAGAGCGATAAATTTCCTGATGTGATTTCGGCTAAGGGTTTAAATGATGCCGCTACTGCCCACATGAATGGATAGAAAGTGATGAAAGCATAGATAATCAAGATAGTATAAAGTAAGATTTTCAGAGCTTTTTGCTTCTTAGTTTTTCTCATGCCCATTTCCCCCATTCAATTTTTCAGCGATTCGTGAAACCACGAAGATGATTATCGCAAGCATAATCGCAATGACAGCCGCATATCCCATTTGATTCTGTTGACCAAAAGCGTATTGGAAAATCAAGAGACTAACTGTCAAGGTTGAATTCTCGGGTCCTCCTGTACCTCCAGAGAAGATATAAGCTTGGTCAAACATTTGGAAGGTTCCAATAATACCCGTGAGCAAGACAAAAGTCGTAATCGGGCGCAAATAAGGAATCGTGATATAACGTAATTTTTGGAAGGCATTGGCTCCATCAATTTCAGCAGCTTCGTACATGACCTCTGGTAAATCAACCAGTGAAGCAAGGTAGATGGTCATAAAGTAAGGCACAGTAGACCAAATATTCATCACCATAATCACTTTCAATGTCCAGTCTGTATCATTGATAAAGTTAATCGGTCCATCAATCAAGTGGAGGCTTTCGAGAAAGCCATTAACCGGCCCATTGAGGTTGAAGACAAACATGAAAATCAGTGTCAAGGCGGCGCTTGAAGTCAAAGTGGGTAAGAAATAAATGAGCCGAAACATTTTCTTAGCTTTGATCCCTTTAGAAGCTAAAATATAAGCAATGACTAAGGCAATGATGGTTTGCACAGGCACAACGACAAGAGCAAAGAATCCTGTATTCTGCAGAGCACGGAGCAGCTGCTTGTCTTGAAATAAATTTTGATAATTTCTAAAGCCGTTCCACTCATAAGTGTGCATGATGAGATTAACATCATTGAAGGATAAATATACAGCGAAAAGAATTGCCAAAACAAAGAAGACTAAAATGATTAACAATGCGGGTGTGATAAAGCCATAGCCCTGAATCATTTCTGAAATCTGGCTCTTGGTACGTTTTTGTTTTTCCATAGTTTTTCCTCCAGTCAGTAAATCTTATGAAAGTACCAGAACTCTGATACTCTCAAATTTTCTACTGACTGTCCAAATATTAATTAGTGACTAATTTTACTGTTGGCTTCTTTATCTGCTTTTTCCATTGATGTTTTTAAATCATCTGCAGTTGCACCTTTTTTAAAAGCTGTCGGTACAAAGTTTCCAAAAGCATTTTGAACGGTTGTTAAGTTAGTACCTGACTGCCATGCTGTTGCAAATTTGATCGAATCTTGGTGAACTTGTAAGCGCGGATTCTCTTTCAAGAAAGCTGATCCTTCAGCTATATCTGGACGAGTCGCCAAGGTTCCAACACCATTTGTCCATGTTGTCATTCCTTCTTTACCGGTCACAAACTGAATCCATTTATCCGCCAATTCTTTAGACTTGGTATTTTTATATTCGCCCCATCCAACAGTAAATTGCATAGTCCTCGGTTTGCCTTGATAAGTCAGGTTAGGGATAATATCAAAGTTCAGATCCTTATATTCATCCAAATAAACCTTGTAATTCCAGTTTCCAGTCAGGGTCATCGCAAATTTCCCTGTCGCAAACCCAGCGCCTTCATCGCCAGCCCCAACCTGTTGTGGCGTTGCTGCTGCACCCGCATTAAACAAATCAACAATCGTTTGAAGACCTGCTATCGAATCTGGATTAGCCAAATCAGATTTTCCATCTTTCGTGATCGGTGCTGTACCTCGCGCTGTTTGGAACGGCCATGTGCGTGCCAAATCGGCATTTTGGTTAATCAGATAGACTTTACCTTTACCGTATGCCGCATCAATTTTAGCTTGGGCTTCCGGTGCCCATTTGACCAGTTCTTCGTAGGATTTTGGAATGCTGGCTTGATCAATCCCCGCTTTTGCAAAAATATCTTTATTAATATAAAGCGCCAATGTGGAAACATCTTTTGCTGCAGCATAAGGCTTGCCATCCGCTTCAAAAGCACTTGCAATCGTTGGATAGAACTCATCTTTATTAATGACATCTGACAGATCATTCAACACACCTTGCTCTTGTAAGTAGGGAAAGAAAGCTGAGTCAATATAGAAAGCATCTGGTGCTGTACCGCCCGAAAGATCTGTTGGTAACTGTGTGGTGATATCTGTATAAACTTTAGGGATAACATCCACATCATTTTCCTCTTCAAATTGTTTAATCATCTTATCGAGGGTTGCATTTTCGGTATCAGAACCTTTCCAATAACCAATGGTTAGCTTTTTACCTTCTTCTGCAGAGCTCGTTCCCTTACCACAAGCCGCCAATGTTAGTGCAGCTAAGGCTGCTGTGCCGAAAAGTGTTACTTTTTTCCAATTTTTCATTTGAAAAACTCCTTTATTTTAGAGGCAGAAATGCCTAATTTATAGCGTAATTGTTAATGTGTCTTCAAGATTCATGATTTGATCTTGGTAGATAAATTGCAGAACGGGTCCCTCTGATTTTTTCAGAACCATTTTACCCCCTCCAATCTCGACTGAAATGGCTTGTCCTTGGTAGTCGAAACCATATGATAAATGAGACCAAGCTTGAGGTAGATTTGGTTCAATGCGTAGCTCACCTTCAATCATACGAACGCCGCCATAGCCAAACACCACCATTTGCCATATCCCTCCTAAAGATGCTGCATGAATGCCGGGGTCAGAAGATTTCATATATTCTCCCATATCAATATTTATCGCTTGCTTAAAAAAGTCATAGGACTGATCAAGCTTGCCTAAGTCCGCAGATAAGATAGCGTGCGTCGAAAGCGACAGCGAACTATCGTGTGTCGTTTTTGGCTCATAGTAATCAAAGTTCTTAAGCTTCAACTCCTTCTCGAACAATCCTTCAAACAGCAACATGAGCAACAGTACATCGGCTTGCTTGGTCACTTGGAAGCCATTGACTTGGTGCAAATTATAGTCGTGGAAGAGCCCATCAACGCCATCTGCTGATTTATACTTGGTCAAATCTAGCTCAGGCTTGCTTAAATAGGTATCATCTTGTGGAATAATACCAGCACTTGTAGGCTGAGGCAAGAAAATTTTATCAACCTTTGCTTTCAGATTTGCCTTTAACGCTTCTAAGTTAAATTCCTTATCTAATCTTGCATAGACCTCAGGTTTTTCAGCCTTCAAATGTCCAATTAAATCAATAACATAGGAGATGTTCCAGTGTGCCGTGTAGTTCGTATAAGCATTATTATCAATTTCTTCCTTATACTCATCCGGTCCCATAACATTTGTGATGACATACCGGTCATTAGGAGAATCGTATTCCAACCTTGAAGCCCAGAATTTAGCGGTATCTATCAATATTTCATAAGCTTTTTCATTTGCAAAATCCTGATTTCCTGTCACATCGAGGTATTGTTTTACCCCAAAAGCTACATCTGAGGTGATATGTTGCTCAATAAAACCAGATAAAATTTTCATGGCCTTTCCTGTTACGATATCCGCTGCTCCCCAGACCGGTGTCACTTCGCCATCTGTAGGCCAAGCGGCTTCCCATGGGTACTGAGCGCCTTCGTAACCATTGTCAGCAGCCTTTTTATGGGCACCTTCTAATCCTAAATAGCGATAGGTCAGCAACTTCTCGGCAATTTCTGGATGCGTAAAAGTAAAATAAGGCAACATGAAGATTTCTGTATCCCAAAAGGTATGCCCTTTATAACCTTGGCCGGATAAGCCTTTAGCTCCAATATTCATCCTCTCATCATGTGCAGGTACCATGCTATGTAAATGATATTTAGCAAAACGAATCGCCAGTTGGTCACGCGGGTGGTCAGAGGTTATTTTTATAGGATGTTTTTTCCAAATCATCGCCCAAGATTGAGCAGATTCAGCGAGCAGCTCTTCAAAACTTTGTTTTTCCAAGTCCTGAAGCTCACTTACAGCCACATTGCGCATATTTTGGATACTGTGATTTTCGATATCATTATCAATACTAGTATAAATGGAGGCACGCTTTTCTAAGAGGACTTGCTTATCCTTTTCGAGTTTAAAATCAAAGTTCATATAGAAACTACGTCGTCCAATTTCGGGACGCGTTGTTGCTGGGACACCTTTCAATTCATGACAAGCTGAGATGACAACATCCAGTTTACGGTGCGTGGTTTGTGGACACATTTGTAAAATCTTACCCTCAACAAGCCCCTTTTCACCTTCCGTAAAATGTTGACTTCCTTCATTCGAGACTTGACCATTGATACCTGTTTTGATGCTAATGGAAACAGGGGAACCAAGATTTTCGATATGAACTTGTGAAGCCATAAAGTGCCGACGTTTTTTCGAAATGAACCGTTTAAAGGTCATCTTTAGGGACACATCGTCTTTAGACCAACTTACTTCTCGCGTGAGAAGACCCCTTTTTAAGTCCAGTGTTTTTTTATAAGCCTCAATTTTTCCTGTCAACAGAGAAAACGGCTGTCCATTAATCTGAAAATCCATGCTCCAAATATCGGGGATATTAGGCAGCTCAGTGACTTCATTTTCATCAAAATAGTTGAAAGTTCCTGACACGAATGTATCCCTGCTTTGACCGACATAAGACTCTTCCTCTGCAGCGCGCGAGCCGACATAACCATTCCCCAAGCACATAATACTTTCCGTTTTCCCGAGATAGCGAACATCGAAGCCCTCTTGGCTAATTGTCCAATCTCCATAAATCATTTTTGCGCTCATTTGTCTATTAATCTCCTTACTAAAACGTTTTAGTTTTGACTAAAAAATTATTTGTCAAAATAGTGTTGGTTCCTGAAAACAAGGATTACTGCTCCTAAGAGCAAAATACCCAAAATCAAAATAAGAGGAATGTGCCATATCGGACTTGTTATTAAAAATAGAATCGTATAAAACACATAGGCCTTTAAATAATATTTAGGATCATAATTTTCTCGATAATACCACGCAATACCATAGCTTACAAGTACCGTAATTATCAAAGGTAATATTAAGGACCATGTTGATAAGTTAGCTACCATTGATAATCACCTGTCCCTTTCCAAGCCAGTCATGTAAAAATTGACCTCTTAAGCTATAAGTCACAAGACTCACGATAATAAAGAACCAACCAGCTAAAGGCAGCAAATATAAAATCTTAATGCCCTCTCTTTGTGCGACATCTGCTAAATTTTTTGAAAAAGATTGTACACGCAACTTGGCAAAATATTTACCAATGGTTTTTCCCTCAAAGCTTGTCACTGCCAATACGTTGTAGATGATGAAAATCAATGCTGCTATAAGTTGATTAAAACTATCCAGTCTTCGAAATAAACTACTGCTTATAAGTAAGACTGGCAAATAGATAATGATGAGATCAATCATACTGGCTAAAAGCCGTTGAATCATGAGTAAAAATTTCATTTCTGCCTCCTAAAACGGTTTAGCTACTTACAGTATAATGTAACCGCTGTCATTTGTCAAGTGCTTCTGGTAAATTTTTTACTTTTTAATCAAGAAAAAAGTACACTCACTAGAATTGTGCACTTTCTCTAACAATAATTTCATAAGGGACCAGCCGCTTTCTCACTCGTCCCTCTTCTATCTGTTCAATGACATCCGAAACAGCATTTTTTGTAATTTCACTAATATTTTGTCTTACCGTACTTAAAGTTGGCGTAATATATGAGGCCAAGGTGATATCATCAAAGCCAACAACAGCAATCTCGTTCATCATCTGACGTTGAATTAATGCTTTAATAATTCCGATTGCCATCAAATCGCTAGCTGCATAGATAGCATCAAATTGTGTCAAATCAGGATATTCACAAATTAAATCAAAAGCTTTTTGTTCTTGATAATCGGCATAAAGGACATGAGGCTTATACTGTCCTAATCCTTTTCGATACCCCGCTTCACGTGTTTGCGAAACCACAGCTTCTTTAGACCCATTGACAAAAAGAATCTTCTTGTAACCTGCATGAATCAAGCGTTCCGTCACCTCAATCGAGGCACCATAGTTATCGACAGCTACCGATCCGATATTCAAATCATCTAAGGCAAGATCAATTCCTACAATGGGTAAAGGCAAGGCAGACAGCTCTCCATAATACGGATCCGAGGTCCGTAATCCTTGAATGATAATACCTGAAATATCATATTCTCGAGCCAGCTGCAGGAGAGACTTTTTTTCCTGTTTTTTACGATCTGTTGGGATAAACATGAATTCATAATCGGTTTGGTCAACACTATCAATGACTCCACCCAATATTTCGAGAGGCATCGCAACGTCGCGTGTCACATTTATTTCATTCAAAACAAGTGCAATGATTTTCTTTTTTTTGGTAGACAAGTGCCGCGCAGCACTATTAGGGGTATACTCTAGTTTTTCAGCTGCAGCAAAAACTTTCTTCTGAGTTTCTTCACTGATATCCTCGTAGCCATTAAAGACACGAGAAACCGCACTAATGGACACACCTGCAGCTTTTGCCACATCTTTAATAGTTATTTTTTTCATCTTTCTCCTCGTACAAACTGCTCTCATCATAGCATTTTTCATACGCACTATCAAGAACTAAAACGTTTTTTTACTTGACAAGAAAAATGCCCCTCTCTGGGCATTCTTATATATTCGACATCTTGTGAATAAAATTTATTTAGTCTTCCGCAATACGCACTTCTGTTTCTTTATCAAAGAAATGCGCTTTGTTAAGGTTAAGTGTCACAGTAATTTTTTCACCAGGCTGACGGAAATCTCTTGCTTCTACACGAGAGACAAGCTCTGTATCTCCTGCCTTAAGATAAAGCATTGTTTCTGCTCCTAAAAGCTCTGAAACAGTTACTTCTGTCTCTATTTGAGCGCCAGGATAAGCTTGCTCCGCAATGCTTGAAGCTGAGATATCTTCGGGACGAATACCCATAATAACTTCCTTAGAAGAGTAGCCTTTTTCCTTCAAAAGCTTGTGCTTACCTTCTGGAAGCAGCAAACTGATGCCATCTCCTTTTAGCGTATCTCCCTCAACTTTTAAATTTATAAAGTTCATGGCTGGGCTGCCGATAAAACCAGCAACAAACTTTGTCGCAGGTTCATTATAAAGTTCCTGAGGTGTTCCCACCTGCTCGATACGCCCAACTGTTCCTGACTTATCTGCATTTGGTGATGCACTCATGATAACGATACGGTCAGCAAGAGTCATCGCTTCTGTCTGGTCATGTGTGACGTAGATTGTAGTTGCACCAATGCGACGATGAAGTTTAGCAATCTCTGTACGCATCGAAACACGAAGTTTTGCATCTAAGTTAGACAGAGGTTCGTCCATGAGAAAGACCTTGGCATCACGGACAATAGCACGTCCCATGGCTACACGTTGGCGTTGTCCCCCAGACATGTCAGCGGGTTTACGATCAAGAAGATCTGTCAGTCCAAGAATTTTAGCTGCTTCTTCGACCCGCTGTTTGATCTCTTCCTTTTTATATTTACGGAGTTTAAGCCCAAAAGCCATATTGTCAAAGACTGTCATATGTGGATAAAGCGCATAGTTCTGGAAAACCATAGCGATGTCACGATCTTTTGGCGCAACATCATTCATCAGTTTTCCATTAATGGTAAATTCTCCCTCTGTGATATCTTCGAGTCCCGCAATCATACGCAATGTTGTTGATTTTCCGCATCCTGATGGTCCAACAAAAACGATAAATTCTTTATCTTTTACATCTAGGTTAAAATCTTCTACAGAATATTGAGTAGCATTGGGATATTTTTTGTAAACTTTATCTAATTTAAGTGTTGTCATTGTTTCTCCTTCATCTTTTTATATTTGATACTATATTCATTTTAATGCAAACGCTTCCGTCAATCAATGTAAAATCTGTACAAAAAAACTGTACATTATGCACAGTATAATTTGTTATAGCGCGACAATATTTGGTGCGGTTGACCCTCATGCCAAGTATCCACTTGTTCTTCTGTTGTTCGTTACACCTATGACTTAGTTCCCAAACACACTGTTTGACGAAGTACCTTTGTTATTCACTTTCTTCTTTGAGTTGCTCAGCTTCTTCTGCAAATTTTTGGGCAACAGCTTCTAAAGCTAGACCTTTCTCATCATCTGAATAATGATCATTATTAATTTCATCAAGATTAACAAAAATTTCGATATGACCATGAAGGTTGGTAAAGGTTACTGGCGCCTCACCGCCGTATTCACCATCTACATTTATCATCATCCTTTTATCTGTGAGTGGTTCTATCTTTATTTTGCTCGCTTTCAAGTATTCAATATTCACATCGTCAACATGACTGCCCTTAATAACCATGGAAATCAAGGCGAGTAGTTCAAAAAGATTGTCTGTTTTCACTAAAATCAGTGTAAATAGACCGTCATCTAATTTTGCATCAGGCGCAATCTTCTCAAAGCCACCAACAGAGTTTGTTAGGGCAGCAAAAAACATGGAAATTTCACCTTCAAATACGCCGTCATCATAAGTCACTCTGACCTTTTGTTTTCTAATCTGTGGCAGAAGATCAACACCTTTTGCCAGGTAAGCCAGGTAGCCAAAAGCAGTTTTCAGTCGACTCGGCACACTATAAGTGAGTTCTGTCAGACTACCTCCGGCAGCAATATTGATAAAGTATTCCCCATCATTAACTTGACCTACATCTATGTTTAGCGTTTGATTTTTACCAATCATTTCAACGGCAGCCAAGGGTTTATTTCGAGGAATTTTGAGTGCACGCGCAAAATCATTGGTCGTTCCAGTTGGAATAATCGCCAACTTGGGTCTTTTTTTAAAGGGAGAAATTCCACTGACAATCTCATTGATTGTTCCATCACCACCTGCTGCCACAATCAGGTCAAAACCCATTTTAGTCGCACGTGCAGCCTCTTTCTGAGCCGACTGTGGCTCAGGGGTCGTTTGAAAAGCAGAAACCTCATATCCAAAACTTTCCAGCTTGTCCAAAATGTCATCCACATTTTTCTTGATAATTTCCTGTCCACTGCTCGGATTGTAAATCAATCTTGCTTTCATAAATTCAGCAACTCCTCTTCTGACCAGACTTCAATGCCCAAGTCTCGTGCCTTAGTTAACTTTGAACCCGCATCTGCACCTGCAACAACCAGATCCGTCTTCTTAGAAACTGATCCAGCAACATTTGCCCCCAAAACTTCTAATTTTTCTTTAGCTTCTGTTCGTGTCATTGATGTCAATTTTCCAGTTAAGACAACTCTTTTTCCTGATAAAATACTGTCTGTTTTTGGTTTAACACCAAGATATTCAAAATTTACACCAGCTTCTTCTAATTCATTGAGTAAAAGCTGTGCGCCTTCTGTTGCAAAATATGTCGTTACTGCTTTTGCAATTACCGAACCTAAACCCGCAATTTCTGAAATTTCTTCCAAGTTTGCTTGTGATAAACGACGAATGTTACCAAAACGTTCAAGAAGTAACTTTGCTGCCTTTGCCCCCACATGACGAATCCCCAAACCAAAAAGAAGTTTCTCTGCTGAATTTCCTTTTGAAGCTTCAATGGCTGCCAGTAATTTTGTAGCAGATTTTTCTTGAAATTTGTCCAAAGCTAATAATTCATCCAGCTGTAACTTATAAATATCTGCGACATCTTTGACTAAAGAATTGGTAAAAAGTTGTGTCACGATAGATTGACCCAAGCCAGAAATATTCATGGCACCTCGGCTGGCAAAATGAATGAGTTTCTCGCGATTCTGTGCAGGGCACAGTGGATTGATACAGCGTAAAGCAACTTCATCTTCAAAGTGCACAAGTTCAGAAGCACACTCTGGACAATATTTTGGAATAACCATCTCCACAGAGTCCTTGGGACGCTTATCAAGCAAGACACGCTGCACAGCTGGGATAATATCACCAGCTTTATAAATCATTACTCTGTCTTTCAGACGGATGTCTTTCTCTTTGATATAGTCTACATTATGCAAGGTTGCTCGCGACACTGTTGTCTGTGCTAAGCTAACAGGTTCCATATTAGCTGTTGGTGTCACGACCCCCGTCCGTCCCACTGTCCAATCCACAGACAAAATCTCGGTTTCTGCAAGCTCTGCCGGGAACTTATAAGCAATGGCCCAGCGCGGCGCTTTAACTGTAAAACCTAACTCCTCTTGTTCTGCGAGATTGTTAAGCTTAACAACGACACCGTCTATGTCATAATCCAAAGTATCTCGCATAGTGGCAACACGCTCAATAAAGCTCCAAACTTCATCAATATTTCTCGCAAAAACGCGTTCTTTATTAACAACTAGACCCAGCCTTTCCAGATACTCTAAAACTTCTTCCTGCGTTTCGTTTGTCGCAGGACTGGCCTCTTGATAAAGGAAAGTTGCTAGACCACGCTTACTCACTTCTTTGGTATCCAATTGACGAAGGGTGCCAGCCGCGGCATTTCGGGGATTGGCAAAAGAAGTTTTGCCTTCTAATTCACGTTCTGCATTAAGTTTTATAAAGTTTTTCCGAGGCAAGTAGGCCTCACCACGCACTACGATATCGACAGGTTCCTTCAAAACAAGAGGAACGTCCTTGATTCTCTTAACATTTTCTGTGATATTTTCCCCGACAGTTCCATCACCGCGTGTCGCTGCCGCTACAAGCTTCCCTTCTGCATATTTCAAGGAAAGTGAAAGACCATCTATTTTTAATTCACAAATGTATTCAGGTTTCGGAATAACTTTACGCACACGTTCGTCAAAATCTTCTAACTCTTCACGTGAAAAAGCATCAGACAGGCTGTAGAGATTGTATTCGTGCTGATATTTTTCAAATCCTGCCAAGACAACATCTCCGGTACGGTGGGTCGGAGAATCCGCACGTACCAAGTGAGGATTTTCTTGTTCCAGTATCTCTAGCTCACGATAGAGACGGTCATACTCCGCATCTTCTACAGAGGGCTTATCCAAGGTATAGTATTCGTAAGCATATTTATTTAATAGCTCCGTTAAATCTTTAATCTTTGACTCGATATTCATACAAATAATTCTATCATATTTTTCCTTTTCCTCTGAGCAAGAACAGTTGCTATACCACTCAAGAAGCGTAACATTATCGATCCAGAACTATCCTATACTGAACCTCAGCAGATATGCGATGAAAACGGCCATTTTTCCAGCAAAAAAACTGCATTCCTTTCCTCCACTTGCACTTGATGATTGTTATCTTGCAGGGTGTGATATAATGGAGGAGCTTAATGCCTATATTAAGCTTAATACTTATGAGGTTTTAGATGAAAAAGCAAGTCTTCAACAAAGTTATTATTGTACTGGTCCTTCTTTTGAGCGGCATTATCATAATCGCTGGACTACTCGGGCGACAGATTCTCTTTCGCGACTATCCTGTCTTTCAGTCAATGTCCCAAAAAGAAATTATCGAAACAACAAATATCCGACCTGATGATAACGACTATATCAAAAAATTAAAAAATAATGCTCTGGATGTCTATCTGAGCAATGCATCCAGTGAACTCGCTGAAAATTTAATGGTTAATGAAAAACTTATCAACCATATCATAAATGGCGAAATGTCTGAGGAGCAGTTCTCTCAGAGTCAAGAGCAGCTACAGCAAGCTCTTGGGGCAAGCGATGAGCAGATGACTCAACTGTCTCAGATTTATGAAAATGCTCGCCTATCTCGCGCCGTTCAAGAGCTTCAAGCGGATACGGGGTCTTTAAAAGCAGAACAGCTTCCTCAATTTATTGAAAAAGCAAATCAGTTGGCCCAACAAACTGAAAAAAGTATTCAATCTTACATTGAGGATGAGGATGCTGTTTCTCAATCAACCATTATAGACTCTATTCAGGCACTCCACCAAGCAAATGCTCTTCTCAACAACTTTACTCAGTTTGTGAATTACACAAACAGTTACAGTACAATTAGCCGTCTTCAATTTAGCCAAATTTCGACTGACAATACGCTTATGGAGGACTTTATTCCTGTTTTCAATAAAGTCAACACATATTTGAGCAAAAAAGAAACCGTTGAGGCACGTATCAAAGAGTTAACTGCCTTTCAAAAGAAAGTCGAAAAATCAGAACAACTCAAGGCCTCCAGTGTTGTTCTCCCAAACCTTAAAGGAAAAACTTTGGCTGAGGCAAGGAAAATCGCCCAGACAGATTTTCAAATCAAAGTTCCCACACAGTTTGAGGATAAAGATACAGCGATAATCACTCAGCAAAGCCCTAATCCCTCAGACTATGCACGGATTATGAAGGGGCAAACCGTCACCGTTCAAACACAAGAAAAAGAAAAAACAGACTCAAAAACGGATGACAAAACAGAGGCGAATAATGATGATGATAAAAATAAAGGAGAGGAAGAATGACTAAAAAAAGAATACTCCGTGCCCTATCCATTTTTTTCCTTGTCCTTTTGTTTTTCACGGCTGTTGGCGCCGTTGGTGCCGTTTATCTCTTGAACAAAGAGTCACACAATGCCCACACAATCGAACTGAAACCTTCACCGCAAGCAATATCTCAATCTTTTACAATCACAGATATTAATGGGGAAGCTCTCCAAGAATCCTCAAATATTTACAAATACATCCCCGCACAAATTTCCGGCAAGGAGCAAAACATTCCTGAGCTTTATATAAAAGCATTAGTAGCAGTCGAGGACAGTGACTTCTATTCCCGTAAAACTAAGGGTTACTCGATAAAAGGTGTCAGCAATGCGATTTTATCTGAAGTCCTCACGCGTTTACACCTTGCGCGTGGTCCACGTGGTGGCTCAACCATTGATCAGCAGTTAGCCAAAAATATTGCCCATGGCGGTTTTAACGCAGACAAATCCCTTTCTCGTAAAATTGTTGAATTAATTGATGCACATAGCCTTGCCGAACGTTATTCGCGCAATGACATTTTGACAAGTTATCTTGACACCCTGCGCTTAACTCCCGATACTATTGGACCAGGAGCAGCTTGGAATAACCTTTTTTCCACACCAATGATGACTGACGAAAGGACTCCCCTCTACATTGCACAAATTGCATACTTAGCGGGCCTTGGACAAGCTCCTTCGACTTATGTCCAAGATTTTTCAGGCGCTGGGAAGCAACGCGCACTCACTGTCTTGGCTGTCATGAAGTCTAGCAAAATTATTTCTGAGCAAGAATATAAGGACAGTGCTGAAGCAGTAAAAAAAGAGCTCAAACTCAATCCAAATTATACCCAAGGCATTCCTCATGCTTATCAAGCTTATATCGCTCAAGTTCAAAAAGAGCTTGGACAGCTGGCCTTGCCAAGAAATGCTAAAGTTGTCGTCAAAACCTATGCCACAAAAGGGCATCTGGATTATCTAGAAACTGTAGCCAACCATACTGCGCCCGATGTATCTAATATTCCTCGTAATGAACTGCCTGAGGGGGCTCTAACAGCCATCTCTGTGGTTGACACCAAGACAGGACATATCTTAGCGCTCAATACAAATTCGGACAATCCACAGCTTCCTATATCCTCTGTCCGATCTTCCGGTTCAACAATCAAGCCACTGTTAGACTATGCTCCAGCGCTTGAATATGGTTATATTAACGAAAACAGCATTCTGAACGGTAATGCGACAACTTACGCGAATGGTAAACCTTTGATGAACTACGGCGGCAAAAGTTATGGTCCAGTCCCAGCAAGTTTTGCTCTCGGGAATTCTTTGAACTCTGCTGCACTTCAAACTTTTGATATGACTAATGACGATCAAAAAAATAGTATCATGCGACCTTTAGGTATTGCCTCACATCACTATGATCAATCACATTCAATCAGTTATGATTTCTCACCTCTACAAGCTGCTTCTGCCTACTCTGCTATTGGAAATGATGGTGTACGTGTCACACCTACTGCCATAGCTTCTGTTAGTGTGAATGGTCAAGAAGTTCCCCTCAACCAGCATGAAGCGCAACGCGCCATGAGTTCTTCAACAGCGCGCGCTCTGGTCAATCTCATGCAAAATGTGACACAACCCAACGGTTCTGAGCCCTTAGCTGCACAGCCGCAATGGCCCAACGCCTTTGCTACAAAGTCCGGACTTTCTAACTTCCCGGAGACTGCCACAGAACCTGCCCGTAGCCAAGGTGCTCCTGATGCTTGGATGGCTGCTACATCAACTGGTGTTTCTACTGCTGTTTGGGTAGGAAGCCCTGATATGAGTGGTAAATATTATATCCCAGCCGCCCCAATCGAACAAGAAAACAACATGCGTGTTTACCTGCTCAACAATACCATCAGATTTATGAATGAAGGCAGAAATATAACTCCGTTCGCTTTCTCTGGTACAGCACTGCCGCACACCCCTCTTTTACCTGAGTTACCCCAGCTCGTTTCTCCTCCCACTCCTCAAGCGATTCAACAGGCAAAAGCATTCAATGCTACTGCACCAACTGTTACTCCGAAACTTGAAGAATTTTATCAGGCACATCGGCAAGACAAACTTGTCGAAGCTCGCTCAGTTTATGGGGCTAACGAGGATTGATGACTCATATCATAAAAAAACAGCCCCACTCTATCATACAGGCTTAAGAAGCGCCAAGCCAAAACAATGAAAACTCGCGGAATAACGGCATATAAGAATGCTGTTTTATTCCGCGAGTTTTTTATGGCTTTGGGTAAAATCAACTCACTATGACTTTTATCCCAGACTTTTTCCTTTTGTAATTTTGGTTAAGGGAGGCAGGTTTCTAAATTTTTGTAACAGATCAGTTTCCTTGATTGATAATCAGAGCAGGACGCATGCCACCAGTAGAATTCGCAATACCTATAGAATCTGGTCCCGCGAATCCTCCACGGTTTCCTACACGCCAAGCCCGTCCTGGAAGCCATGGAGTACGTGTCCACCACCAGCCTAACGCTCCATGTCCACGTTCCAAGGCGGTAGGAAATCCTCGCCCTGGGCCTGATAAGCGTAACACATCTGCAACGGAAAGAACAAAAGCACGAGGACTACCACTTGGATCAATCTCAGTCACATCATTTGCAATATTAAGGGCAGCAAGGTTAGTAATCATCCACCGACTTTCATCATCATCCCAAATAATGTCTTCAGGAAGAAGCTGACCTGTGTCAAAGCTATCTGACACGGGTTGAACCATGTCCTGAACTTCCTGGGAAAGTGTGCTATACCAATCGTCCATAGCTCCTTCTTGATTGTAAAAGTTAATATCACGTATCGCATCATCCCGAATAATCATATGGTTTCCGTTATCCATATCTTCAAGATAGCGGTATCGTTCCCCAGCCATGGTAAAGATACGACCTGGACGCATGGTCGAAAAGTCAAAGGCTGCTGGTGCACTGTCTTCGTTAGGCAGTGGGTTCGGGCCGTCATCATGCATGGCTCCATTCTGGATACCACGGAGGAACTCTGCCAGATCCGCATGGTGTTGCTCCCCATCATTGAGGAACTCCTCATGCTGGTCAGGACTGACTAAGCCACTCTCAACATGAATCCCATAGTAGTAAAAGCCGTTAAAGACCTTGTCCTCAATGGCAGCCGTCATCTCCGCTGCATCAAGCAGGTAAGAGCTGGCTTGCTCACTGTCCAGCCTGTTGGCCCAATAAGCCCAACCTGTGTTGTGGTCAACCACCCAGAAGTTGCCTATCTTCTGATAGTTCGGGAGGGTGACCCACTGATCCATGGTCATTGGGGCACGGTCTTGTTGTAAGTTTTGAGCGGTTTGGTTGGTCACTTCTTCTCCCGGCCAGATTGGACCACTGTTGTCAAAGCTGCCGCCTGCTGACCAGTAAGCATCGATACCGTCCCCCGGATGTGTCGCGCCGTCTGTGACCGCATCTGTTGCCTCGTTCCCTTCGATCCAGTCCCGCGCATGACCTGCCGCTGCTGTTCTTAAGTCGAGGTTGTCATGGTTGAAGGTGGGCATATACCATGGGGCATCTTGACCGGAACGCTCCCAACCAAAAATGAGGTTGGCATACTGGTCGAAGGCATTTGAGGCATTGCTATTTTCTCGGTCATTGATATTGCCTGCGCTTGGGATCCATGTGGTCCAGTTTTCTACATCATCACGGCTGGTCCCTGCGACCAGGGGCGTGAAGTCCGTTTCGTCACGTTGTCGGGTTTCGAGGAACTCGGACAGGCGTATCCGGGCCATGATTGGACGCTCCCCATAGTTTTCCACGAAGACGTCCTTGTTTTCGGTGTCACGGTTGTAGTAGTCGTGGACACGCCCGCCGACATTGATGTCCACTTCATTCAACCGATCATTGATGGCCCGTTGGTTGAAGGCTTGGAAGGCGAAGGTGCCGCCTACTGCGAGTAACAAGAGCGACAGGAGTGCGAGGTTGCGCAGCCGCCGCTGGTTTTTCTTTTCTGGTGTCATAAACTCCTCCTTTGGCGTAACATTTACTTTTGGATTTTCATTACAACTACATTTCTAATGTTACGTTTACTTTCTGAGTCTATAGTATAAAAAAAAAAAAGGTCAAATGAAATGAGTGTTTGATGAGAAAAGCGAGGAGGGCTTTCACTTGGACTTGTTTTCAGATTCCGTGGCCAGCGCCTGAAAAGTGGACAATAAAGAAGCCCCTGCTTAGTCTACTCTTATATATACCCTATATAAAAAGCTATAATGCTGCACTTCTACATGACACTTCAAAAATAATTTTTCACTTACTCTTTCGTAGTTTTACGCACTTTTTGCTACTAAAAAATCCCCACCGAAGCAGGGACACCTATAAGAACAGACTTTTATTATAACATAAAAGAGCACCGCGAAACTACGAAGCTCTCAAACTATGAATAATACAGTTGCTATTCACAAATACGACTATTATAGTCTAGCACTACATCCAGATATTTTTCTTTTTTCCCCTCACTTAAGTAAGGAGTCGTTCCTAGATATTATTAACATATCTTATAAACACAAACATACTCTAACATTCGTTTTTCGTTTAGAAAAAATGAACTAAAATTCTACGTAAACTAATTGGCATAATTAATTTGCTGCTTTTCTACTAGGGGATACTTAACTATTTGATTACTCTCCAAGTCCTCTTTAAACATATCTAAGGCTGTAATTTGGCTATTTTCATATGTTCGATAATAATAGATTCCCTTATCTGCATTGCAGCAGGATGAATATACTGTATATTCGTATTTCTCATCTCCTACGTCACACAGGCCTCTTTGTTGCTCCACTGCTCCTAATATATGGAAAAACTGGCTAATGCTTTCATCTTCTGAATTTCCTGATACTGAATTTAATTTCGCAAAAGCTGCTCTAACAAATCGAGATGTTGAAGAAAGATCTCCTGGTAAGCCTATTCCTCCCATACCTCGACTATAAACCTCTAAATCCACTTGATTTGAAAAATTATTTTTAGGTGTCATGTTAGATAATGCACGATAGTTATTCAAATTAAAGAGTTGATAATCAAAAGAAGGATTATTTGTTAAAACTCCTACAGGATTATCGTATATATGAAGCCCATCTTCCATACTTTCAATGACGATTGATTTCTCCTTATCTGCAAGCAACCAATGCAACGGTGATAGAGGAAGGTCATCACTAAAATTAATGTTGACTAAATTTATAGTATTTAAAAGTTTTTTGGCTTCATCTACAGTCGTACACTGCCCTAGAATATAGGGAATAAATTCAAAAGGTGAAACATTTTCTTTTCCTTCCTCATATTCATTATAGTATGCGTAACCAGCAAAATTTAACCCAGTCATACATAGCCCTTTTTCATTCATGGCATCATAGTAAAGAGGATAATCTGCTATACCTGCAGCTATTCCAATCATTGCATAATGAGTATTTAAATTTTCTATTTTTCGAAAATCTAAGATATAATTTCTCGGAGTAATAGCTACAACTTCATTGTAAGATATCTCATAGTCAAAATTTCTTCCAAAGTAATGGTCTTTTGTCACGTATGTAATTGATGTGCACATAATTCCCTCCAAATTCTCAACTTAATGCTAGATACCGTGTTTATTACACTATACCCAAACAGTTTCAATAGACAATGTTTTGAATAAATTTCATACAATTGACCACATTTTATTAACTCTTCACAGCTTTAAACGTTCCCTACGAAAAGTTTACACAATTTCCAAAGTGTGAAGAAAATTCTAAGCAATCAACCGTATTCAACCACATTATAGTAGCCATTCTGCCTCATGTCAAGAAATTTCTTCCATACAAGAAAAGATTAAACACATGTACCTATCCTAGCAAAATCAAACACATCTCTGAAAGTAATAATGGAACGTATAGGACATGCTAAGGCAGATACTCCCCTATTAATTTATAACCATGTTACTCAAAAATCAAAAGATCAGATAACAACTGCCCTAGATAATATACTTTAAATTATTGTCCACCTTTTGCCCCCTTTATGCATTTTATGAGTAAAGACACAAAAAGAACCCTTATTATTAAAGGGTTCTTTTATAATATTACATCATGCCACCCATCATTGACGGATCCATGGCTGGAGCAGCTGGACTAGCTGGCTCTGGTTTATCCGCAACAACTGCTTCTGTCGTCAAGATAAGACCTGCTACTGAGGCAGCATTTTGAAGTGCTGAGCGTGTTACTTTTGCAGGATCCACGATACCTGCTTCAATCATTTGCACCCATTCACCAGTAGCCGCATTGAAGCCGACACCTTTTTCTGCAGATTTGAGCTTGTCAATAATAACTGAACCTTCATAGCCAGCGTTAGCCGCAATTTGGCGTACAGGTTCTTCAAGTGCACGGCGAACGATGGTCACACCTGTTTGTACATCTCCTTCTTCTTCCAAATCATCAAGGGCAGAGAGAACTGTTACAAGAGCAGTACCACCACCAGCAACAATACCTTCTTCCACAGCTGCACGTGTTGCATTGAGCGCATCTTCGATTAAAAGTTTTTGTGCTTTGAGTTCAGTTTCTGTAGCAGCACCTACTTTAATCACAGCGACACCACCAGAAAGTTTTGCTAGGCGTTCTTGAAGTTTTTCACGGTCAAATTCAGAAGTTGTTTGTTCAACTTGAGCTTTGAGGGTAGCGACACGTGTTGCAATTGCATCTGCTGAACCGGCACCTTCAACGATAGTTGTATGTTCTTTATCAACAGTAACTTTGCTCGCTTGTCCAAGCGCTTCTAAACCTGCGTCTTTAAGTTCCAAACCAAGTTCTTCTGTAATAACAGTCCCACCTGTAAGGATAGCTAAATCTTCAAGCTGTGCTTTACGGCGATCACCAAATCCTGGAGCTTTGACAGCAACGACATTGAAAGTACCACGAATCTTGTTCAATACAAGAGTTGGCAAAGCTTCACCGTCAACATCATCTGCTACGATAAGCAAAGGACGGTTTGTTTTCAAGATTTGTTCAAGTAGAGGTAAGATTTCTTGGATATTTGAAATTTTCTTGTCCGTAATCAAGATGTATGGATTATCAAGGTTAGCAACCATTTTTTCATTGTCTGTTACCATGTATTGAGACAAGTAACCACGATCAAACTGCATACCTTCTACAACTTCAAGTTCAGTTTGCATACCTTTTGACTCTTCAATAGTGATAACACCGTCATTGCCAACTTTTTCCATGGCATTAGAGATGTACTCTCCAACTTTTTCAGAACGAGAAGACACAGCCGCAACTTGTGCAATAGCTTCCTTACCAGATACTGGGATAGCCAATTCTTTAAGTGCTTTTACAGCTGTTTCAGTAGCCAACTCAATACCACGACGAATTCCCACAGGGTTAGCACCAGCAGTTACGTTTTTCAATCCTTCACGGACGATAGCTTGTGTCAAAACTGTGGCTGTTGTTGTTCCGTCACCGGCAACATCATTTGTTTTTGAAGCAACTTCACTGACCAGTTTTGCTCCCATATTTTCGAAATGATCTTCTAACTCAATCTCTTTCGCGATAGTTACACCGTCGTTAGTGATAAGTGGGCTTCCGTAAGATTTTTCAAGAACAACATTACGACCTTTAGGGCCAAGTGTTGTTTTTACTGTATCTGCTAAAATATCAATACCACGAACCATTGCTGAACGTGCATCTGATGAAAATTTAATATCTTTTGCCATTTTTTTACTCTCTCCTGTCTTTATTTTCCTTAAACAATCGCAAGAATATCAGATTCTTTGATAATCAAGAAATCTTCGCCTTCAAATTTTACATTCGTACCCGCAAATTTTTCAAAGAGAACTGTATCACCAACTTGTACTGTAGGTGCAATAACCGTTCCATGATGAGTTGTTTTTCCTGGACCTACTGCTACTACTTCTGCAATCTGCGGCTTTTCTTGGGCCGCTGAAGCCAAGACAATACCACCTAAAGATTTTTCTTCTTCCTCTTTTATACGCAAAACAACGCGATCTGCTAAGGGTTTCAACATGTTATTCCTCCATTTTTGTTTTATTTTAGCACTCTTTAAGTTTGACTGCTAACTTATATCTCTTATTTTACCGCGAAGGTCAAAATTAGTCAAGAAAAAAACTCTTTTTTCTATCTTTGGAACCTTTTATTATGAAGGCGTATCTTCTTCAGAGCCCAATCATAATAGAAGCAAGAGAGAACTGAAAATACTGCCCTAAGCTTGTCATTCCAGTCCACGAATAAAAACTCTCTGTGTAGAGCGCTTTATCAAAAAATTGTCGCAAGGGACTAAGCCTTTCTTCATGACTCACAGACACTTTTTCTTGATTGCTCTAGTAGGGAGTTACTTGCTGCTTTTCTCCAAAATATTGGTTCATCTCCTTATAGCTTTACCAACTATAGAGGAGGGTAAAAAGTCTTGATTCTCCCTTACATAGTTTTGCAGAAGTATCTACCACTCACAAAAATGCACAAAGACATCATATATGTTTTTGTCCCGCTCCTAATGTGCTTTCCCTACCTCGTTCATAGCCAAACTTAAAGTTACTTTCTCATGCTTCAAGAGAGTTATACGACCAAGCGACATATTTTACTCCAGTTTTCTTATGAAAAAAAGGAGAAGTTCTTCCTTTATTTTTCGCGTTTGTATCCTTCTTCCTCATCCTTCATTGTTTCCTTTATAATTAGCAGAAGAAAAATGTTTTTTTCGCTGTTAAAAGGGAAGTTCTTCTTCTTTCAAATCTAGAGGCTCACTTTCTACATTTCCCTGTCGCATGGCGACTGTTGCCCGGCTCTCCAAAAGATCAAAGTTTTTAACCAAAACTTCTGTCACATAGCGTTTCTGTTCCTGTTTATCAAGATAAGTTCGCGTTCGTATTTCTCCTTCAACCGCAAGCAAAGCTCCTTTTTTAGCATAAGATGCACAATGTTCAGCAGCTCTTTCCCAAAAAACTAGGGAAATAAAGTCCGCATCCTTCTCACCTTCTGCATTTTTGTAGCGTCTTTTAACTGCTAAATTTATCCTAAGCAAGCTTTTATCGTTTGTCGTCTTACTTAGCTCTGGGGTTGCAACAAGCCGCCCAATAAGTAGTGTTTTATTCATTGTTTTACCTCCTGTTATTAATAATACGAAAAAAGATTCCAACTTTCACTGGAATCTTTTTCTTTATTTTATTTTTTTTAAGCTTGCCACATTGTTTCTGGGTCAAAAGCTGCACCAGCTGTCACGTCTGTTTGTAGGTCAATAATTCCACGAACTTGTGGCGCATTTGGCAAATCAAGCTCACGCGCTGAACATAACATACCAAAGGAAGGTACACCACGCAGAGCACCAGGCCAAATCAAACTTCCTGAAGGCATCATAGCACCTGGTAAGGCTGCAACTGTTTTCATACCAGCAAAGGCATTAGGTGCGCCACAAACGATTTGCACAGGTTCTTCTAATCCCACATCTACTTGACATACATGCAAATGATCACTGTCTGCATGATCTTCCATTGTGAGAATCTCCGCCACAACGAACTTGGGCTGTCCATCATATACAAGTTGCTCTTCAAACCCTGCTTTACTCAATCTTAGGTTAAGCTCTGCAACCTGTGCTTTAGTCAAAGCGTTTTGCCCTTGAGCCAAATCTGGCCACTCTTCTTTAACATTGAAAATATTCCAAGCTACTGTTTGCCCAGTATCTTCACGGAAGACACGCGCAACATCCGCCTTACGCTCGTAGTTTACGTCCGCTCCCTCATTGTTCGCCACAATAAGCATGAGGACATCACCCACATTTTTATTATACGTTGCAATCATTTTCTTTCTTCTACACCCTTCAAAAATTCACTCACTTCTTCTTTTGTTTTACGTAATTTGTTAACCAAACGTCCTGTTTCCTTGCCATTTTCAAGTGTTACAAAACTAGGAATGCCCATGATTCCCCATTCGATAGCTAAGTCCATAAATTCATCACGATCAACTTCTACAAAGTTAAAATCTGAAAACTCTGCTTCGAGTTCTGGCATTCTTGGTTTGATGAACGTGCAGTCGGGACACCAGCCTGTAGTAAAGAACAGCACGTGTTTGCCATCTGATTTAACAATTTCAGCAAGCTCTTCGTAATTTTTTGGAATAATCATAAATACTCCTCTCCTAACTCTGTAATTTTCAAGGTTTCTCCATCAATTTCAAAATTGATATTTTGGTTTTTCCCAACAACCACACCACCTTTATAAATAGCTCCTCGATCAGCTTCTTCAAAGAGCCAGACCACTTGAATATCTTGATCGGCAAAAGATTCGCGTACAGCGTCAATAAGCTCCTCGCGCAAATTACCCTCAATATGTTTGTAGCCTCGGTAGAGTATCTGCGCGCCAGCTATAGCGGCAAGCAAACCCAAGCCAACTTTAAAATATTTTTTCATATAAAAATTTTAACATAAAATCTTTCATATTAATACTTATAATTACTCCTCCTTCCTCTTGTACCAGTTGCCCCCTCCTGACAATATGTTGTCATATGTTACCTTTAAATGCTACAATAAGGGGTATAAAAAACCAAAGGAGCCTCACATGACTTTATTTAGCAAGATTAAAGAAATAACTGAAATCCAAGCAACCAGCGGCTATGAAGCCCCTATGCGTGACTATATGCGCGCACGCATGATTGAGCTAGGATATAGCCCTGAAACTGATGGCCTTGGAGGCATCTTTGTCACAAAAGAAAGTCAAATAAAAAATGCTCCACGCGTGATGATTGCTGCGCATATGGATGAAGTTGGTTTCATGGTTTCCTCCATCAAATCTGACGGAACTTTTCGCGTTGTCGCTCTTGGTGGATGGAACCCCTTAGTTATTAGTGCCCAACGTTTCACTCTATTTACACGTGATGGCAAAAAGATCCCTGTCGTTACTGGTGGTTTGCCCCCACATCTTTTACGCGGTGCTTCCGGAGCACTCACTTTGCCACAAGTTGAAGACATTATCTTTGATGGTGGTTTCATGAACAGAGAGGAAGTTTTAGAATTTGGGATACGTCAAGGGGATGTTATCGTCCCAGAAGCTGAAACTATCTTAACTGCCAATGGCAAAAATGTTATCGGCAAAGCTTGGGATAACCGTTATGGTTGTCTTATGGTTCTAGAACTTTTGGACTACCTTAAAGATAAGGAATTGCCTGTTACATTAATTATTGGCGCAAATGTCCAAGAAGAAGTTGGTCTGCGCGGCGCTCATGTTTCAACACGAAAATTCAGACCTGAGCTCTTCTTCGCTGTCGACTGTTCACCGGCAACGGATACATTTGCTAATGACAACGGTCGTCTAGGTGCAGGCTCACTGCTCCGTTACTATGACCCCGGACACATCATGCTTCCTGGTATGAAAGATTTCTTGCTCAATACAGCAGAAATCAACGGCATTAAGACACAAGCCTACATCTCCAAAGGCGGCACCGACGCTGGTGCGGCCCACTTGCAAAATGAAGGCATACCTTCAACAACAATCGGCGTATGTGCACGTTACATCCACAGCCATCAAAGTATCTTCAACATTGATGACTTCATGGAAGCTCAAAACTTTATTCGTGCCATTGTGACATCACTTGATAAAGAAAAGATTTCAAAGATTAAAAATTATTAGTTTACAAAGAGGCAGCCGCCTCTTTTTAGCGGTAATTCGCTAAAATCCCTCTAGCATTCATCTTTGTTTTAGATAAAAAGTAAAAAATAAAAGTCATTTTTCAAATAAGATATGAAGGAAACTATGAATAAAAAAATCTACTATAGCTTAGGTGCTGTGGCACTAGCTTTATTTATAATACTCACTGTTATTGTGAAGCTCCATTACACCCATTCTCCAATGCCATATATTGATCCCTACTTGCAGACAGCTGCATGGCACTTGCAAGACAACACTTTTCTTATACAAGTTTCATCTATTGTTGCAGTCCTTCTAGGGGATGCTCTGGGAGCTATAGTTGCGCTAATCATTATTGCTGTTCTTTTTATTAAAGATAAAGTGTCAGCGATTTGGCTGTCCCTTGTTTCGGGAATAGCTGTGGGAGGCAATGCGCTCATCAAGCTCATCATTGGTCGTGAGCGTCCAGAACTGCACCGTTTTCCTGCCTTTTTCGATCAAACTGGGAAAAGTTTTGCGAGTGGGCATACGACTTTTGGAGTCGTCCTGTTTGGTTGTCTCTTTTTCATCCTCTTACAATATCTTACTTCTATATGGAGCAAGTATTTAGCTGGTCTCGTGACTTTATTCCTAATCTTTTTAACAATGTTTTCTCGTGTGCTGCTTTGGGTGCATTATCCCTCTGATACCTTAGGAGGATTGCTTTGGGGCGTTTCCATTATCTGCTTTACTTACCCTACTTATCTTCACTATAAAAAAACATACCCGTCAAGCAAGCTGAAAAACACCATATAATTTCTCCTTCATCCAGTATAATCTGAGGCAAAAAATCCAAAATAATCAAAAATCGCTCAGTTTCGGCAAAGAAAATGCCGTAGTTGAGCGATTTTACTTTTAGGACTTAGCTTGAACTCCGTCGAATTTCGACTTTTCTCCCAGCCTCTTTTTTTCCTTTATTTCCTGTTTAAATTTTTTTCATACTCTAGAATTTTCTGTTTTATGTGTACAGCATCCTCCTGCCCCATGAAACCTCCCAAGCTTCCGTCTTTACGAGTGACTCTGTGGCAGGGTAAAATTACAGGTAGGGGATTTCGTGCTAAAGCTTGTCCTACAGCTTGTTGAGCTTGAGGACTGCCGACACGGGCTGCCATTTCTTGATAACTAATCGTAGTTCCCGCAGGAATTTTTTGTAGTTCTAACCAAACAGCTTGCTGAAAGGCAGTACCTCCACTTAATTCAAAGTTCTGGTTATTAGTAAGTTCCTCATAGGTCACTTCTTCATGTTGGTTATCAAAAAAAACTTGGATAATTTGTCCTCTCTGATTACGTTTCACCGAAAGCTTAATTTCTTCATTCACCACATGCAACCTCCTCCTCGAAATGCAAAAGCCATTGTTTTCTCCATATTCCCGCTGCGTAACCTGACAGTTGCCCTGAACTACTTTTTAGTCGATGGCACGGTATCACAATAGCAAAATGATTGGAAGCATTTGCTGCTCCAACTGCAATGCTTGCATTGGGATTGTCTATTTTTTGAGCAATTTCCTTATAGGTTTTCGTCTGTCCAAATGGAATCTGCTCAAGTTCACGCCAAATCTTTTTTTGAAATGCCGTACCTTGAAAAACCAAGGGTAAGTCAAACTCTTTCCGTATTCCTGAAAAATACTCCTGCACTTCTTCTTCAACAAGACGGGAGACAAAGGTCGGGCGTTCTTCCAAGTCTGCTCCTAGACCGTCTATTTTCTTTTTCAAGTTCTTCCGCTCAACAAATTCGAGAAGATAGAGGCTTTCATAATCACTAATACTCAGCATTTCCCCTATGGGTGTCTGAAAATGATTTTTATAGAGAACTTTCTTCATGTGCTTATTATAGCACATGAAAAGCGATAGTTTTCGATAGTGAGTCCCTCTTTTGAAATAAAAAGGAGCCAAAGCTCTTTTTTACTTACTGCCTCCCAAAATCTTACTCCAGGCATCATTATAGTTGGCCTCTGTACCACCGATACCAAACTTAAACTGTGTCACAGGTGCACCATTTTTCGCCCAATAGCTCGTGGTTGTTGGGCCTGAAACCTTGACGTTCTTAAGCTTTCCTCCAGTCACCGTGCCTGGTTTTTGTCCCGTAGACTTGAGGACTGTACTCTTAATCACATCTGGATCCTTACTTGGGTCTGGGAATTTTTCTCCCGGCCCAAAGATATTCGGGTCAGCTGCTGCAATAGCATTAACTAAGTTAGCCATATATGTTCCATTGTTTACAGCTGCTGTCTTGCTCCCCATAGAAGTATTGTCGTCGTGACCAATCCAGCCTCCAAGAGAAACTGTTGGTGTAGAAAGCATGAGCCAGCCATCCACATAGTCGTTAGAAGTTCCCGTCTTACCAGCCCAATCTACATTGTTTGCAAGTGATGGATTAATGGCTTGCAAGTCTTGCAAAAAGTTGGTCGTACGTCTACTTGGCTCATAAGTCAAAACATTGCGCAAGAGGTTTGTAGTAATTGTAGAGGTTGCCTGTGAATAAACCCTTGTCGCTTTGCTCTCATGCTCATAAATGTCTTTCCCAGCATCATCCTTAATGCTTTGTACAACAAAGTAAGGTTCATAAACCCCTCCATTAGCCAGAGTTTGATAGCCATTGGTATGCTGTACCACGGTTGGTTCAATCCCTCCTCCAAGAGGAAGGGACTCTATGTTGTAATTAGGGACAGAATAGCCCATCTTACTCATATAAGGTTCAACACTGTTGCCTGAGTTCAGAATTGCTTGATATGTCCAGTGTGCAGGAATATTCCAAGAAACACCTAGTGCTTCGTTTAAGCTAACCATACCCGTCCCTGTTTCACCAACGTGTAAGATAGGTGTCCCATCGGAAAAGTTTGCGGGATAGTTACTGAGCATGCTAGCTGAACCAAGCAAGCCTAAATCAATAGCCGGTGCGTAAGCCAGAATGGGCTTAATAGAAGAGCCTGGACTACGCGTCGTATCAAAGGCATGGTTATTTTGATTCGTTGCATAGTCCAAACCGCCAATAAAACCAAGTATTGCTCCTGTCTTATTGTCCATCAAAACATTACCCGGCTGAACTTCACCTGTGCCGTCTTGTAAAATTCCGCCGTATTGAGCAACTGCATTTTGCATGGCTTCATAGACTGCTTGATTAATTGTTGTTGTAATCGTGTAACCACCTGTTTGTAAGGCTTGTGCTGCCATTTCACGATATTTTTGTTTCGTGCTGTCGTTGCCCTGTTCAGTAGCAGAAACCTCATCCTTCTTGATAAGATAGTCATACACATGTTTCAAAGCTTCATTATAAACTACATTGTAAAGGTAGCCATGTGCCACAGAATCTTGTGGTTTTGAAGGTAAAAATTCTTTAGATATATCAACTGCACGGTATTTTTCATAGTCTTCTTTGTTCAAATAACCTGCACGATACATATTGAAAAGGACATTTTGTTGCCGTGCCAAGCCATAAGAAAGTAATTCTTCTGACTTGAGTGAACCATCTGCATTATAGGGCGAATACACGATTGGACTCTGAGGCAGGCCTGCAATAAAAGCTGCTTCTGGCACAGTTAAATCCTTAGCTGATTTTCCAAAAATTCCTTGCGCTGCTGCTTGGACTCCAGCAATATTTTTCCCTTGATTATTTCGTCCAAAAGGTGAAACATTGAGATAATCTGTTAAAATTTCATCCTTACTCAAATATTGATTAAGCTGCAAGGCATATACAATCTCACTGGCTTTACGCTGGAAAGTGACACTGTCTCCAAGAGACTGCTGCTTGACCAACTGCTGGGTAATGGTAGAACCACCGGAACTCGTTCCTCCACCTAATGCTCCTAGTATCCCACGGACTACAGCTTTAGGGACAACACCATTATTGGTTTTAAAAGTTTCATCCTCTGTAGCAATCAAGGCATCTTTTACATTTTGTGAGATTTGATCACTGGACACATTTACCCTTACCAAATCACTAGAAATATCTGAAATATTTGTACCATTGCTGTATTTCATTACAGACACGCCATGAATATTTCTAATTTGCTCAAGAAGTTCGTCCTTTTCTGGAACATCAGTATTTTCAACTAGTCGTGCAAAATAACCTGCTCCTGCAGCTACGCCAAATACGCCCGTTAAAAGAAGAAGAACACCCAAAACAGCAACCACACCACGTCCTACCGAAAAGACCGTTTGCCAGATTGTTTTATTGCCTTCGTCTGTATTATTGACCTTATCTTTTTTAGTTTTATGAGGCTTTTTAAGCGAACTCTTATGGTCCGCTTGTGCCTCTTTTGCTCGCTTTGCCTCCAGTTTGGCCTGCAAACGTGCACGTGTACGCTCTTTGGATTGCTCTTGATTTTTTTTCATACTACATATTATATCAAACTTCCTTTCTTTTTTCGTGCCTATTTTTGCATTTTTTTGATATAATGAGAACGTTAATCTAATTTACTGAGAGAAACTATAACAAAACTGTCAGTATTAACTAGTTTAGGAGGTAACATGAATATTTTTGACGAACTAAAAGAACGTGGTCTAATCTTTCAAACCACTGATGAAGAAGCTCTTCGCGAAGCTTTGACTGAGGGCATGGTCAGTTATTATGTTGGTTACGATCCTACTGCTGACAGTTTACATCTCGGAAACCTAGTGCTTATCTTAACTATGAAACGTCTGCAGATGGCTGGACATAAGCCGTATCCTTTAGTGGGAGGCGCAACTGGTTTAGTCGGTGACCCTTCTTTCAAAGATGCTGAACGTGGTCTACAAACAAAAGAAACAGTTGTCGAATGGGCGAACAAAATTCGAGCTCAGCTGGAACGCTTTCTCGATTTTGAAAATGGGGAAAACAAGGCCCAAATGGAAAACAATTATAACTGGTTTAAAGATTTGACCTTCATTGATTTTCTTCGTGATGTCGGTAAATACTATACAATTAACTACATGATGAGCAAGGACTCCGTCAAGAGTCGTATTGAAACGGGTATTTCTTATACTGAGTTTGCTTATCAAATTATGCAAGGTTATGATTTCTATGAGCTCAACCAACGTCATGGTATTACCCTGCAGCTTGGTGGTTCTGACCAATGGGGAAATATGACTGCTGGAACAGAGCTACTTCGCCGCAAAGCTGGGAAAACCGGGCACGTTATCACTATCCCACTAATTACAGACTCAACAGGGAAAAAATTTGGTAAATCTGAGGGTAACGCTATTTGGTTAGATGCTGATAAAACCTCTCCTTTTGAGATGTATCAGTTCTGGCTTAACGTCAATGATGATGATGCTGTTAAAATGCTGAAAATATTTACCTTTTTGTCACTTGAGGAAATCGCTGAAATTGCTGAGAAATTTGAAGAAGCACGTCATGAACGCCTGGCTCAAAAAGTTTTGGCCCGAGAAGTCGTGACACTTGTTCATGGGCAAGCTGCCTACGAGCAAGCTGTGAAAATCACTGACACATTATTTGGCGGGGGGGATTTGAAAGCACTCGATGCCAAATCCATTCTTTCTGGTTTAAAAGACGTTCCAACATATCAGGTAAAATCGGACGATAATCTTAATATCGTTGAACTTTTGATTTCAGCAGGAATCGAAAACTCTAAGCGCCAAGCGCGTGAAGATGTGACAAATGGTGCGATTTACATCAATGGTGAACGTATTCAAGACTTGGATTACATGCTCTCAGACGCTGATAAAATTGATAAGCAATTAACAGTTATCCGCCGTGGTAAGAAGAAAAACTTTATCCTAACTTATTAATTTGTAGAGAAATCAAAGACAGTAGAATGCTCATTCTACTGTTTTTTCGTAAATAAGAAAGACTATTTTATTTTTTCGCCGTAATCATGGTATAATAGCTCTAAGAACAAGATTATAAGGATAGAATTATGTCTGATAAAGATTTTGAGCAAATGCTGAAAGACTTGCGTCAACAATATTTAGAAAAACAAAGCGATACAGAAAGAGCAACTGTTTCTGATAAAGGCGAGATTTTTACTCCTATTTCACAGGAAGAAAAAAGAAATAAGGTTCTTGAAGCACTTCATCTTCTTGAAGAGAAAAAGCTTTTCTTGTCTAATAAACTTGATGATTTACACCAGCAAGCAGCAAGCTATGAACAAATTTCAAAACTTAAGCATCAAATTGAAGCGCTTAAGCACAAACAAGCTCTACTAAAACAGAAGCTGGAATACATTGACAGCGGCGAATCTGACTTTGTAAAAAAAGAAAAACTGAAACGTCAGTTGACAGAACTTGAGTTGAAACGCTGTCGCGCCATTTTAAGTAAAAAAAGTTGCGACAAGATCGATCAGAAAATCAGTCAAAAAAAAGAACTTTTAAAAAAAATAAAGTGACCTTGTTCAGCTTATAATCTTATAAACTGTACTTTTTGTGTGGTTTTTTCTCTAAAATAGACAAAAGAAAGGAAAATTTGTGCTCCATACTATTTTTTATGTCATCGTTTTTCTTCTTGCTCTAGTTGTTTCAAATATCATCAATAAAGTTTTCCCAAAACTGGCTCTCCCACTGATTCAAGTCGTGATTGGGCTGTGTTTGGGCTTTTTGGGTGCTTCAAAACTTTTGCAAGTTGACCCAGTGTTTTTCTTAGGCTTTATCATCGCGCCCCTGCTTTTTCGTGAAAGTGAGGAAGCAGATATCAAACATATCTTTAAGCATACGCGCACGATACTCATACTTATTTTTCCATTAGTTTTTATTACAACAATCGGTTTGGGTTATTTGACACACTTCTTTTATTTTTCAGTTCCCTTGGCTGCTTGTTTCGCTTTAGGGGCTTCTTTGGCACCGACAGATGCTATTGCGGTTGCTGCCTTATCTGAACGCTTTAACTTTCCAAAGCGTGTAATGAGCATCCTCACAGGAGAAGGATTGTTGAATGACGCTTCTGGTATCATTTCCTTTCAAATTGCTGTACTCGCCCTGACAACTGGCGAATTTTCGCTTGCCCATGCTTCTACTGACTTGGTTGTCTCTGCTATTGGTGGAGCTGCTGTTGGTTTCCTTCTTGTTTGGATAAAATCTTTTATTTTACGAATCCTTGAAGACGTAGATGCACGAGATGTTACAGGCTACCTTATCTTAGAACTTATGCTTCCTTTATCCGCGTTTTTAATTGCTGACTTGCTTGAAGTTTCAGGAATTATCGCTGTTGTTGTAGCCGGTGTTATGCAGGCCAATGGGCTAAAACGCACTACCCTTTTCGATGCTCAGGTAACAAAAGTAAAAAATACCATATGGGACTTGCTGACTTTTGTATTGAATTCAACAGTCTTTCTTTTCCTTGGTATAGAGCTGCATCAGCTGGTCTTTCCACTTATTGCAGATCCTCTCTACTCTACTTCTTCTCTCTTGTTAATGGTTCTTTTTTTAACAATAGGGCTCTTTATCCTCCGTTTTTCTCTACTGGCTATCTACTATCGCTATGTTTCTCTTCGACGCAATCAAGATTTTTCAGCCTACTGGAACGATATACTGCTGCTTACTTTTTCAGGTTCGAAAGGTACTGTAAGTATTGCTACTGTACTCCTGTTACCACGTACAGTTGATGTCCCTCATAGCTTAATCATCTTCCTCTGTGCTGCTGTCACAGCGCTCAGTTTTTTAACCGGACTCTTTGTCCTCCCCTTAATTGCAGCCAAGAAAGTCGTCAAAGTGGATAACATGGTTAAGATTTCAATCTTAGCGGATGTTGTGCGAGAGCTTGAAAATGACTTGAAACAAGTTCACAAAGAAAAGGCCCGGCTGGGCTATAATATCGCAATCGATAGCTATCAGGATCGCATCCAAAAACTCATTATAGAGCAAGAGAGTTCAAATACTTCTGTTGACTTTAACGAATTGCAACTTCTTATCGTTCGTCTTGAAGCCGAAGGGTTAGAGAATGCTTTGAGGCAAAATGAAATTTCCATGTATACTTATCGTACTTATCAGCGTTATCTCCACTCTATGGAGCAGTCTGTTGCCCATAATTTGGTTTCAAGTTTACAGTATGCTTCCGCTATTTCGATACGTGTCATTCATTTCCTCCTGTCAAGAATCATTCATCTGGACTTCAGTTTCCGAAAAACACGTCCAGATAATGCAATCACGCATCGGGAGATTACCGCACTATACTTCTCTAACACAAAGTTAGTCTTGCAAGCACTGGACAACTTGGAATCTGTTTATGATGAGCGCCTGATTCACTATCTTCAAGCAGAGCGCCTACGTTCTGCAGAGTTTGTCTCACGCGGAGGCTATATCACAGGGATTCTCCACCGCGCTCAACCCAATAATCTTAAGGAAATGATGCGTGCTTACTATTTAGAACGCAAGGCTATTTTTGAGTATGAATCGCGTGGTGAACTCACTATTGGCGAGGCAAAGGTTCTACGCCAGAATGTCAATACTTTAGAGGACTATTCTCTCGCGAGCAACCATCATACATTGCTTTATGATTTTATTGAAAAAAGACGTAAAAAAATTCAAAAGAAGGCGAATGATACGCTCTCTGTCCATGAATAAAAACAGCTTGGCAAGAAGTTTGGGTTCTGTATAATCTGTGGTGGTAGATTAAAATCTAC